>NZ_JBHVBL010000003.1:0-196656 GCF_042668165.1 Arthrobacter sp. NPDC057388 | reverse complement strand
CAGCGCTCCCAGGGACAGAAACGCCTCGACGGGCTCGTCGGCGCCTGCCAGACCGCCCTCACCACCGACGCCCTGCCCGCCAACGGCGGACACCGACCCCAAATCCTGGCCACCATCGACTACCGCGACCTCTACGCCCAAGTCGAACAATGGCACAACCACAACCTCCTCGACACCCCCGACGCACCAGGAGGGCAACCACCCGCCACCACCGGCAGCACCGGCTCCACGAGCAGCACCGGCAGCGCCGGCGCCGGGACGGCACTGTTCGCGTTCAGCGGTCCGGTGAACCCCGCCACCATCCGCAAAATCGCCTGCGACGCCGACATCACCCCCGTCGTCCTCGGCAGCCAAGGCCGCATCCTCGACGTCGGCCGCTCCTCACGGGTCTTCCCGCCCCACATCCGCAAAGCCATCACCGCCCGCGACCAAGGCTGCGCATTCCCCCAATGCACCATGCCCGCACCCTGGTGCGAAGCCCACCACATCACCTACTGGTCACGCGGCGGACCCACCAGCACCGCCAACGGCGTCCTGCTCTGCAACTACCACCACCACCTCATCCACAAAGAACGCTGGACCATCGAAGTCACCAACGAAGTGCCCTGGTTCAAACCCCCACCAGAACTCGACCCCCAACGAAAACCACGCCGCAACCAATACTTCACATCACGCCCCCGGCGCGAATAAGTTCACTGCTGGTTTCCGTACGTTTCAGCGGGGAGAGGCTCAGACTCTCCCCGCGGCACCCGCCGTCGGGCCAATTGCGGCTATCTGCCGCTGGAGAAATCCGATGAAATCCGCTCTGCCGTGGCCACAATTTCCTTGGTCACGGACTCGAGGTACGCCTCGGGATCAGGCTTTGCTGCCACCGACTGGGCCTGCAGCGAAACGTTGACGGCCGCCACGACCTTCGGGCCGTGATACACGGGCGCGGCCACAGACATCAGCCCAAGTTCGAGTTCCTGGTCCAACAGGCACCAGCCCTGGGCACGGACTTTGTCGAGGACGGCCAGGAGGTCCTTCACTGTGCCGATCGCGCGCGGGGTGAGCGGCTTAATCTCCGCGGCGGCCAGGTATTCCTTCAGCTGCTCAGGCGGAAGTCCCGCCAGCAGCACCCTGCCCATCGACGTCGCGTAGGCCGGGAACCTTGTGCCCACGGTGATGCCAATCGTCATGATGCGGCGGGTGGTGACCCTCGCGATGTAGGCGATGTCGGTTCCGTCCAGCACGGCAGCCGACGTCGACTCCCCCAGCTTCAGGGACAGCTCCTCCAGGTGCGGCTGGGCCAGCTGCGGGAGGGACAGGCCGGAAAGATAGGCGTAGCCCAGCTGCAGCACCTGGGCTGTGAGGGCGAAGGTCTTGCCGTCGGTGCGGACGTAGCCAAGCTCCACTAGGGTGTGCAGGAAACGCCGGGCCGTGGCGCGGGTGAGATTGGTGCGGGCCGCCACTTCGGTGAGTGTCATGTCGGCATGCTCTGTGTCGAACGCTCGAATCACTGCGAGGCCCCGCGCCAGCGACTGCACATATTGGTCGCTCGCCGTCGGCGCCGCCCCGTCCTTGGGCTGACGGCCTGCCCGCGGCGGGGTCCCTGCTGGTGCGTCGGTCATGGTTACCAATCCTAATCGGCGCGAACGGACACTTCAGGCCCCGCCGCAGGCGCGAACTGGCAGCTAATGCCCTCAAAACCGGAGTTTGCGGTCATTTGCTGCCAGTTCGAGCCGGGATGTGGGAACGCGTTACGGCCCGACGGCGCGTGCTGCGGTGAGCGGGACGGGCACCAGGGCCTGGAGTTCTTCGAGGGTGCAGCCGAAGGTTTCGCGGACGCGGACGCCTTCGGGGCCGGTGAGGAAGACGGCTTTGTCGGTGTAGACACGGGTCACGCAGCCGACGCCGGTGAGGGGGTAGGTGCAAGCCTCCACGATCTTGGACGCGCCTTCGCGGGTGAGGAGGGTCATCATGACGAACACGTCCTTGGCACCGGTGGCCAGGTCCATGGCACCGCCGACGGCCGGGATCGCGTCGGGTGCGCCGGTGTGCCAGTTGGCGAGGTCACCGGTGGCGGAGACCTGGAACGCGCCGAGGACGCAGATGTCCAGGTGTCCGCCGCGCATGATCGCGAACGAGTCGGCGTGGTGGAAGTACGAGGCGCCGGGGAGTTCGGTGACGGGGATCTTGCCGGCGTTGATGAGGTCCTCATCGATCTGGTCGCCGGTGGCTACCGGGCCCATGCCGAGCATGCCGTTCTCGGTGTGCAGGGTGATGTTCTGCTCGGGCTGGAGGTAGTTCGAGACCAGGGTGGGCTGGCCGATGCCGAGGTTCACGAACGAACCCGGTGCGATGTCGCGGGCCACGAGCCGGGCGAGGTCGTCACGGCCCAGCGGGGTTTCGGACGTCTGGATGGACGTTTCCACAAGGCTCATCTCAGGCCACCTGTTCTGCGGTGCCGGCGGCGGCAGCGCCGCTGGAATCAATACGGACGATGCTGTTGACGTAAATGCCGGGGGTCACGATGTTTTCCGGGTCCAGGGAACCGGTTGGCACGATCTCGGATACCTGCACGATGGTGTGTTTCGCGGCGGCGGCCATGATCGGGCCGAAGTTCCGGGCGGTCTTGCGGTAGACCAGGTTCCCGACGCGGTCGGCCTTCAGCGCCTTGATCAGCGCGACGTCGGCGTGGATCGGGGTTTCGAAGACCTGGCCGCGGCCGTCGATGATGCGGGTTTCCTTGCCCTCGGCGAGCATGGTGCCGTACCCGGTGGGGGTAAAGAACCCGCCGATCCCGGCCCCGGCGGCGCGGATCCGTTCGGCCAGGTTGCCCTGCGGGACGAGTTCGAGTTCGATCTGCCCGGCCTTGTACTTGGCGTCGAAGTGCCAGGAATCGGACTGCCGCGGGAAGGAACAGATCATCTTCCGCACCCGGCCTTCCTTGATCAGCAAAGCCAGGCCCTGGTCGCCCTGGCCGGCGTTGTTGTTCACCACGGTCAGGTCCGTTGCACCGGACTCAAGCAGCGCGTCGATCAGTTCGAACGGCTGCCCGGCGTTGCCGAACCCGCCGATCATCACGGTGGAGCCGTTCTTGACGGCCGCGACGGCCTCCCCGACCGTTTCAATGAAATTCAGCATCGGACTAACCCTTCACTCCGGGAGTTACGTTTTCGAGGACGACGGCCAGGCCCTGGCCGACGCCGATGCAGATCGCCGCGACGCCCCACCGCTGCCCGGAGGCCTGCAGGGACCGGGCCAGGGTGCCGAGGATGCGGGTGCCGGAGGCGCCGAGGGGGTGGCCCATCGCGATCGCGCCGCCGTGCCGGTTCACGATGGAGGGGTCGATGCCCCAGGCGTTGATGCACGCCAGGGACTGCGCGGCGAACGCTTCGTTAAGTTCGACGGCGCCCACCTGGTCCCAGCCGATGCCCGCCTTCGCGAGGGCCTTGTTCGCCGCCTCCACCGGCGCGAAACCAAAGAACTGGGGGTCATTGCCGTGCGCGCCCCGGCCGGCGATCCGGGCCAGCGGCTCCAGGCCCAGGATCGAGGCAGCATTCTCGGACCCGATCCACGCCGCCGACGCACCATCAGACAGCGGCGAGGCGTTCCCGGCCGTGACCGTGCCGCCCTTCGTGGCACCGGACGCGGCGTCGTCGGCCTCGGCACGGAACACGGTCTTCAACCCGGCCAGCTTCTCCGCCGAGGAACCCGGGCGGATGCTCTCATCGCGGACAAGGTCGGTACCCGGGACCGGAGCAACGAGGTTGTCGTAGAACCCCTCGTCCCAAGCCGCGGCGGAGAGGTTGTGCGAGGCAGCGGCGAACTCGTCCTGCGCCGCCCGGGTCACCCCGTACTTCTCCCGCAACCGCTCGGTCGCCTCGCCCAGGGAGATTGTCCACTCCTTCGGCATCGCCTTGTTCACCAGGCGCCAGCCCAGCGTGGTCGAGGCCAGCGTCATGTCCCCTGCCGGGTACGGCTTCTCCGTCTTCGGCAGCACCCACGGCGCCCGCGACATCGACTCCGCACCGCCCACCAAAACCACATCCGCGTCACCGGCGTTGATCTGCCGGGACGCGATGATCGCCGCATCCAAGGAGGACCCACACAAACGGTTCACCGTGGTGCCCGGGATCGAGACCGGCAAACCGGCCAGCAGCGTGCCCATCCGGGCGATGTTCCGGTTCTCCTCGCCCGCGCCGTTCGCGTTACCGAACACCACCTCGTCGATCCGCTCAACATCCAGCGAAGGCGCGCGGCGAACGGACTCCTTAATCACGTGCGCGGCAAGATCATCCGGCCGCACCCCGGCAAGACCGGAGCCGAACTTCCCGAACGGCGTGCGTACGGCGTCGTAAACAAAAGCCTGATTCATGAATTCCTCGAATTGTCTGGGCCCAACTGGCTGGCACTTGATGTCGTTTTGACGGCTCAAGACGACAACTACTGCGAGTTAGTTGGGTGGGGTGTCAGTTGCGGGGGCGTCCATTTGCTGGAACACCTGCTGGGCTGTCTTGAAGGCTGTGTTGGCGGAGGGGACTCCGCAGTAGATGGCGGTCTGCAGCAGGATCTCCTTGATCTCGTCCCTGCTCAGGCCGTTGCGGATGGCCGCGCGGATATGCATGGCCAGTTCTTCCCAGTGCCCGTGCGCCACCATCGCGGTGATGGTGACGGCGGAGCGCATCTGGCGCGGCAGGCCCGGACGGGTCCAGATGCCGCCCCACGCGATGCGGGTGATCATGTCCTGGAAGTCCTCGGTGAAGGCGTCCATGTTGGCGTTGGCACGGTCCACGTGCGCGTCGCCGAGCACTTCGCGCCGGACCACCATGCCGCCGTCGTAAATCTCCCGGCTGGTGGCGTCCGGCTGGACCACGCCGTGGCGCTGAGTTCCAGATGCCACCGTGCGGGTTGCCGGAGTACCGGCTGCGTGGGTGCCGCTGGCTTCGGTGCCGCTCATTTCGCTGCTCCAGCTCACTTGGCTGCTCCCCGGGTCTCGGCCCAGGTGATGAGGCTGCGCATCAGCTCTGCCGTGTGGGCGGGCGCCTCGGCCGGTGCCAGGTGCGCCACGCCCCCAAGGGTTGCGGCGGAGGCGGTGCCGCCGCCGGCAGTGATACCGGCCGCCACTTCTTCCGCCATCGACGGCGGTGCCACATCGTCCAGCACGCCGGCCACCACCTGCGTCGGGACGGTGATGCTGCCCAGCTGGTCGCGGACGTCGAAGCCGGCCAGGGCCTCGCAGCAGAAGGCGTAGCTGAAGCGGTCGGCGTCGCGCAGGGAGTGCAGGAGCCGGCTGCTGACTTCGGGTTCGCGGTCCATGAATCCGGGCGCGAACCAGCGTTCGGCCGAGCCCTGGATCATCACGGGAGTGCCCTGCGTACGGACGGTCTCTGCCCGTTCCAGCCATCCCTCGGGGGTCCCGATCTTGGCGCCGGAGCACTGGACGGAGAGGCTCTTGAGCCGGTCCCCATGCTTGATGCCCAGCTGCAGGCCGGTGGCGCCGCCCAGGGACACGCCCGCGTAGTGGAATTTTTCGCCGGGAGCAATCGAGTCGACAAGCTCGACGACGGCGTCCGCCAGATCGGCGACGCTGAAGGTTTCGGCGGCGGCCGGGGAGACACCGTGGCCTGGCAGGTCCCAGGCGACGACGTCGAAGTCGCTGCCCAGGAGCGAGCCTGCCTGGGTCCACAGCACAGAGGAGGTGCCGAGCGACGGCCCTACAACCAGGAGCGGTTTGTCGCCCAATGCGCGCTGGGGCGAAAGCAGCACAGCCTTCACTGCTGGTTTAGCCACGGGAATCTCCGTTTCCGTTTGGTTCGGTTGTAGCTGAAGAGGTTGAAAGTGTTGGGATTGAAGCACCCGCAAATTCCGGGAAGGCCGCAAGGATCCGCCGTGCGATCTCCGCTGCCTTCCCGAGGTAGCTGGCGGGGTCCAGCAGTTCCTTGAGACGCTCGTCGGAAAGCTTGTCCGCGGGGACGGCCTCGCGCAGCAGCGCCCGGTAGGTGGCAGCCTGTTCGGCGGCGGGCACCTGGAGCGTCTTGTCGACGACGGCCTGCAGCTGCTGTTTGCCGTCGGCACCGGGACCGTTCAGAAGCGGTGCCACGGCAGCGGACACCCCTTCGCTGAGCAGCAGCGGCCCCGACAGGTCCAGGTTCCGCCGCATGCCATCGGGGAAGACCTGCAGCCCCTCGGCAAGTTCCCGCAGGTGGCCGGCGGCGCCGAGGGCCAGGGCGAGCAGCTGGCGCAGGGCCGGCCACTCGGTGTGCCACGCACCGTCCGGACGTTCGTCGTTGAAGGTGGCAGCGGCAAGGTGCAGCTGCGCAGCCAGGCCGGGAGCCTGCAGTGCGGCGCTGCGGACCAGCACGGACAGAACGGGGTTCTGCTTCTGCGGCATCGCCGAGGAAACTCCGCGGCCGGGGGCCCGCGGTTCGGCCACTTCGGCCACCTCGGGACGGCTCAGGAACAGGACGTCCGCGGCAATCTTGCCCAGGGCGTCCACGACGGCGGCCAGCGCGTCGCCGAGCGACGTCACCGCCAACCGGTTGGTGTGCCAGGGCGCGGGCGCGGGGGCGAGACCAAGCTGGCCGGCCAGCGCGTCGGCGAGTCTAAAGGGATCTGTGGTGGAACCGGAAGTGAGCACCGTCCCGGCAGCCAGCGTTCCGGCCGCGCCGCCGAACTGCACCGGCAGTTCCAGCGCCTCAAGCCGGCGCGCAGCGGCGGCCAGCCCGTGGAACCACTGCGCGGCCCGAAGCCCGAACGTGAACGGCAGGGAATGCTGGGTCAGGCTCCTGCCGGCGCACAGCGTGTCCGCATGCTGTGCCGCCAGCCGGGCGAGCGCCGCCGTCGTGCTTCTTACATCGGCGAGCAGCGCCTCAACGGTGTTCCGGGCCACCAGCATCAGGGCGGTGTCCAGCACGTCCTGGCTGGTCAGCGAGGTGTGCACGGCCTTCCCGGAGCTGGCACCGCCCGCCACGCCGGCAGTGTCCAGCGACTTCACCTGCGCCCTGAGGTCGGCCAGCAGCGGGATCACCGGGTTCCCGCCGCCCTGGGAGCGGCGGGCGATCTCGGCAAGATCGTACCGGGAGGCATCGGCGGCATGGGCCACCACGGCAGCGGAAGCGGACGGCGCGAGGTCGTGCTGCTCCAGCACGGCGGCCCAGCCGGCCTCGACGGCGAGGATCGCGGCGAGGACGGCGCGGTCGCCGGTCAGCGCCGCCACGAGGGGCGACGCCGACACAGGGCTGAGCAGCCCCACGTCACCCTGGAGCCCGGCGTCGCCGGAACCCGCTGCCTGGAAGCCGGTCACTTTACGGCGCCCCGGCTTCGGTTCCGGTTTCAGTTCCCTGGAAGTCTAGGAAGACGGTTTCACCCTCGCCCTGCAGCCGGATGTCCCAGGTGAGCCCGCCGTCGGCGTCGCGGCGTGCAATCAGCGTCTTGCGGCGCTCGGGGTCCAGCGAGGACAGCAGCGGGTCCTTGGCCAGCGCTTCCGCGTTCTCCGGCAGGTAGACGCGGGTGAAGAGCCGGTTCATCAGGCCGCGGGCAAAGACCGCCACGGAGATGAAGGCGGCTGCACCGGGTTCGGTAGGACCCGGGTTCACCGTGGTGAAGGTGTAGACGCCCGTGTTGCCAACGGCGCTGCGGCCGAAACCGGTGAAGGTGTAGCCGTCGCGGACCAGCGAGCCGGTCCGGTGCACGACGTTGCCCTCGGAGTCCGGCTGCCAGATCTCGAGGATGGCGTCCGGAATGGGGTGGCCCGCGCCGTCGTATACGGTGCCCTGCAGGCGGATGGAGCCCGGCGATCCGGGGGCCAGCAGCTCACGGTCCTTGTTGTAGGGCAGGGCGTAGCCGTAGAAGGGGCCCACGGTCTGGCCCGGGGTGGGAACGAGCTTGGTGGAGTTACTCATGGTCGTCGCTTTCCGCGCCCAGCGCCTCGTTCTCGGTCCAGGTCCGCTTGGAGCCGGTCAGGATGATGTCCCAGTTGTAGCCCAGCGCCCATTCCGGCTCCGTCAGGTCGTGGTCGTACGTGGCCACGAGGCGGTCACGGGCGTCCTGGTCCACGATCGACTGGTAGATCGGGTCCAGCGGGAAGAGCTGGTCTCCCGGGAAGTACATCTGGGTGACGATGCGCTGGGTGAACTCCTGGCCGAACAGCGAGAAGTGGATGTGGGCGGGCCGCCAGGCGTTGAGGTGGTTCTTCCACGGGTAGGCTCCCGGCTTGATGGTGGTGAAGCGGTAGGAGCCGTCCGGGCCGGTGATGCAGCGGCCCACGCCGGTGAAATTGGGGTCCAGCGGTGCGGGGTGCTGGTCGCGCTTGTGGATGTAGCGTCCGGCGGCGTTGGCCTGCCAGATCTCCACGAGCTGGCCTGCAACCGGGCGGCCGTCACCGTCGAGCACCCGGCCGGCGACGATGATGCGTTCACCCTGCGGCTCCCCGTTGTGCTGGATGGTCAGGTCCGACTCCAGGGCGTGGACGTCCTGGTGGCCGAACGCCGGGGAGTACAGCTCGATGGTTTCCGGGTCCGCGTGGTGCAGGCTCTTGGTGGGGTGGCGCAGGAGGCTGCTGCGGTAGGGCGGGAAATCCAGGCGCGGCTGGGTTTCCGGCGCAGCGCCGTCCTTCAGCGCCCGGGCGTAGGCGTCTCCGATGGCCTTGATCTCCGCGCTGAGATCCTGCTGGGTTTCCACGCGCTGCGCTGCAGCGGGGAGTTCCGTGGGGCCGGCCTGCGGGGCCGCCGGGGTTGCGGGTACTGCGTCCGACAGGTCCTCGGTCAGCGCGTCGGCGTTGTACGTTGCGAGATTCACGTCTTCAGGCACAGCAGCCTCCTTTCAATCTGTGGTTGGGCAATTCAATGAGTTGATGGTCAATCAGCGGTTGGTTTGGGTCAGTTGGTGCAGGTGGTCGTACTGGACGGCGTGCCGCACCGGCGCGTTGGGCGCCCCGTAGCCGTCGTAGCTGCCGCGGCGTTCCACCATTTCGAAGAAGACGCTGCCCACCGTGGCGGTATAGAAGTGCAGGAACTCGCCGTCGGCGTCGCGGTCGTACAGCAGGTTGAGCTCCCGCAGTGTGGCCAGGAAACCGGGCTCGAGATCGAACCGGGCGGCCAGGTCCTCGTAGTAGTTCTCCGGAATTTGCAGGAAGGCCAGTCCGCGGTCACGGGCGGCCCGGGCCGTGGCCACCAGGTCATCCACCGCGAAGGCGATGTGCTCCTGGTAGCTCTTCCTGGCTCCCTCCTGCTGGATCAGCGGGGCGAGGTTCAGGACCAGGCGGACGTGCCGGTCAGCGGTCTGCATGACCTGCGACCGGACCAGCCCGCTGGGGCTGGCCACCTCGGCATACGGCAGCGGCTCCAGCGCCAGGGCACTCGTGTAGAAGAGGACGGCCTCGTCGAAGTGCTGCCACGGTTGGGCCAGGTTCACGTGGTCGATCACGGCAGCCGGGGCGCCGGCGGGGCCCGCGGGCCCCTCGCCGAGTTGCCGCCCCTCCCCGAGTTCACGCGGCTGGCCGAATTCAGCGGTCCAGGCGGCGGTGCCGTCCGGGTTGCCCTGGCACAGGAAAATCTCGGTGGAGTCGGGGGCCGCGAAGCCCTGGAACACCTCCTCGTTGGCCTGGCTCTTGCGCGGAACCACCGGAGCCTTGAGCTGCTGGGCGCGGGCGGAGGCGATCACCGGGGAGTCGACGTCGAACCCCAGCGCGGCGATGGCCGGTTCGGCAGCTTCGGGAGCCTGTTCGTTGATGATGACGCGGGCGTGGCCCATGGTCCAGAGCTGGACGTTCTTGGTGCGGTGCCGGCCGTTGAACTCGAAGCCGAGCTGCCCGAGGACGGTTTCCAGCACCCCGGTGTCCGCCGCCTTGACCTCGGCGAAGTTGAAGCCGGCAGGCTCTGCCACCTGCGGAAGAGTGGCCAGTTCCATGGGATAGCGACGGCGGGCGGGGGCTTGAGTGCCTGGCGCACCGGCGGTGCCCGAGGAGTTGGCGTCCAGCCACTTGGCGCTCTGTTCCTCCAGCCAGATCAGTGACCGCATGGCGTCGACGGCGGTGCGTTCGACGTCGGACTGCCGGAAGACGTCATTGAAGACTTCCAGCGACACCGGACCGGTGTAGCCCGCACGGACCACGTGCCCCATGAACTTGGCGAGCTCGAACTGGCCCTCGCCCGGGAAGACGCGGTAGTGCCGGCTCCAGGAGAGCACGTCCATGGAGAGCTTGGGGGCGTCGGCCACCTGCACGAAGAAGATCTTGTCCGCGTTGATGTTCTCGATGGGCGCAGTGTCCCAGTCCCGGGACAGGATGTGGAAGGAATCCAGGCAGGTGCCGAGGTTGGGGTGGTCCACCATCTCCACGAGGCGGTGGGCGTGCTCGTAGTCATTGACATATTTGCCCCAAGCCAGGGCCTCATAGGCGACCTTGACGCCGTGCTCGCCTGCGAGCTTTGCCAGGGCGGAGAGCTGCGACGCGCGGAGGTCGTCGTCGTCGATCGTCGCGGTGGCAACGTTGGAGCAGACCAGGATGGTGTCCATGCCCAGCCGGGACATGAGCCGGAACTTGGCTTCAGCGCGGCGGAGGTTGGCCGCCAGCAGGTCCTCGGTGACGCCGTCGAAATCGCGGAACGGCTGGTAGAGGTCCAGCGTGAGGCCCAGGTCCGCGGCCATCCTGCGGACGTCTTCGGGGCTCAGCGGCGAGGTGACGAGGTCCTGCTCGAAGATTTCGATGCCGTCGAAGCCCGCGATGGCGCAGGCCTGCATTTTTTCCTTCAGCGTGCCGGAGAGGCAGACGGTGGCGATACCGGTGCGCATCAGACGGCCACCTCTTCGGCGGCGATGAGCTCCAAAAAGTGGGCGCGCATCCGTTCGGCGTCGGGCTCGAGCCCGGTGAAGATGCGGAAGGCGTCGGCGGCCTGGCCCACGGCCATCCGTCCGCCGTCGAGCACCTGGCAGCCCTTGGCCCGCGACTCACGGACCAGCTCGGTTTCGATGGGGCGGTAGACGATGTCCGCCACCCAGTGCCGGGGCTCGACAAGTGCCATGTCCAGCGGCGTGCCGGGGTGGGCGGCCATGCCCACGGGGGTGCAGTGCACCAGACCGTCGGCGGCGGGCATTAGCTGCGGCAGCTCCGCCGTCGTACGTGCAGTGATGGTGCGGTCCGGGAAGAAGGCGGCCAGTTCGGCGGCGCGTTCCATGCCGCGCGCCGGGTCCATGTCCACCAGGTCCAGCGTCTGCACGCCGCCGGTGAGCAGGGCGTAGGCGACGGCGGATCCCGCGCCGCCAGCACCCAGCTGTACCACCCGGTCCAGCCTGGCGTCCGGAAGTCCGGAGGCCAGTGCGGCGGCAAAGCCGGAGAAGTCCGTGTTGTGGCCAATGAAGCGGCCGTCCTGGATGACCACGGTGTTGACGGCGCCCAGCCGCTCGGCGTCCGGGGCGATCTCGTCGAGGTGCTCGAGGACCAGCTGCTTGCACGGGTGGGTGATGTTCAGCCCGTTGAAACCCATACGGTGGGCGCCTTGCAGCAGCTCGCCGACGGCGGCGGCCGGGAGATCCAGCTCGTGCAGGTCGATGGGGCGGTACAGGTAACGGACGCCCTGGACGTCGCCTTCGCGCTCGTGCATGTAGGGGGAAAGGGACGGCATCACGCCATCACCGACAAGCCCTATGAGGTAGGACTCGGTTCGATTGCTCATGCGTGCGGCTCCTTCGACAACGGCACTCGGCGGGTGGTGGCGCCTGAGACGCGTCCCGGCCGGGTGATGGAAATAACGGTACAGCAAAAGTTCATATATTGCACTAGTGTTCGAGATACGAACAGAATGGTTCCCGCATGGGTCCGCCTCAGCGCTGCGGCAGCCGGGCGGAGAGCTCGACGGCGGCCGCCTGCAGCAGGGGAACCAGCGCAACGAGAGCCTCCATGCTGAGCCGGAACACGGGCACTGCGGTTGCCAGGGAGGCGAAGGCTGTTCCCTGGGAGTTGAAGACGGGTACCGCCACGGCGCGCATGCCGAGCTCGTTCTCCTCGTCCATGACGGCAAACCCCTGCCGCCGGACCTTCTCGATTTCGGCGCGGAAGGCGTCGCGGTCCGTAATGGAGAGGCTGGTCAGCGGCTCCAGCGGGAGTTCCTCGATCAGCCGTTCGCGGTCCTCGTCCTCGGCGAAGGCAACCAGGGCCTTGCCGACGGAGGTGGTGTGCAGCGCGCCGAGGAAGCCGGGATCGCTGGTCACCCGGAACGTCTGCGGACCGTCCACCTTGTTCACGGTGAGGTGGTGGATGCCGTCCCGGACGGAGAGGATGGTGGCCTCGCCCGTCTGTTCGGTGACGCGGCGCAGGATGGGCAATGCCGTTCCGGCGAAGCCGTGGTGGTTGGAGACCGCCTGGCCCAGCTGGAAGATGCGCAGCCCCAGGTGGTAGCGGCGGCCGTCCGGCTCGTAATCCACGAACCCGTCGCGGGTGAGTGAGCCAAGGAGCCGGTATGTGGTGCTGAATGGCAGGTCCGCCCGGCGGGATATCTCCGCTGCGCTTGCCCCGCGCGGCTCGTCGCCCAGCAGGACCAGCAGGCCAAGCGCCTTGCCCACCATGTCGGTGCGGCCTTCGGCCTTCGCGGGCTTTCCTTCATCCGCGGGGGCGCCTGCCGCCGCGCCGGCTTCTTTAGCTGCAAGGACTTCTTTGGCGGCGGCGAGATCTGTGGCTTCCTTCACATTCATAGGTCGATGTTGCCACAATGTGAGAGCTATTTCTAGATAGTGAATAACTTTCTTGACAGGTGACTGCCCTCACAGCCATAGTTTCTGTATCGCACAAGTAGCTCCCACCATGTGGCTACTGCGTCCGGGTCTTTCCGAGGACCTCCCGCCGCCCCTTCCCAACAAGGAGAGCGGCCGCGATCCCTGATCTGTCCCGCGACAACGTCGTCCCCCCGAAGGAACACCATGAGCCAGACCATTCCGTCCACCACGCCGGGCACCGTTGCCCCGGCCGGGACACCGAAGAAGGCAGCCCTTGCCAGCTTCCTCGGCAGCGCCGTCGAGTACTACGACTTCTTTATCTTCGGCTCGGCAGCCGCGCTGATTTTCCCGCACGTGTTCTTCCCGAACGCTGACGCCAACGCCGCCATCATGTCCTTTGCGACCTTCGGCTTTGCCTACGTCGCACGGCCTGTCGGCGCCGTGATCCTGGGCCACTACGGCGACAGGGTGGGCCGGCGCAAGGTCCTCATGTTCACCCTGGTCCTTATGGGCGCCTCCACCTTCCTGATCGGCTGCCTGCCGGACTTCAATACCGTCGGCTGGTGGGCTCCGGCCCTGCTGGTGCTCGCCCGCCTCTGCCAGGGCCTCTCCGCGGCCGGCGAACAGGCCGGCGCTTCCTCCATGACTTTGGAGCACGCCCCGGACAACCAGCGCTCGTTCTTCACCTCGTGGACCCTCACCGGCACGCAGGGGGGCCAGATCCTGGCGGCGCTCGTCTTCATTCCGGTCCTCGCGCTGCCGGACGAGATCAAGTACGGCATCGGTTGGCGGATCCCCTTCTGGCTCAGCGCCGTGGTTGTTGTGGTCGCCTTCTTCATCCGCCGCAGCCTGCACGAGCCGCCGGCCTTCGAAGCAGCCCAGAAGTCGGCCCAGATCGCCAAGCTGCCCGTGGCCGAGCTGCTCAAGTCCCACTGGCGCGACGTCCTCCGCGTCATCTGCTGCGCCTTCATCGCCGCCGTGTCCACGGTGTTCGGCACCTTGGCCATCAGCTACGCCAAAACCGTTGCCGGCGTCGACGGCACCATCACCCTCTGGCTCGTGGTGGGCGCCAACCTCGTGGCCCTGGGCACCCAGCCGCTGTTCGGCAAGCTGGCCGACCGCATCGGACGCAAGCCGGTCTACATCTACGGTGCCCTGGCCAGCGCCGCGCTGGCCCCGCTGTTCCTGCTGAGCCTGGAATCCGGCAACGTGCCGCTGATGTTCCTGGCTGCCATCGCCTTCTTCTCCTGCGGCTATGCTGCCGCCAACGCCGTCTGGCCTTCCTTCTACGCCGAGATGTTCAGCACCAAGGTGCGGTTCTCCGGCCTGGCGATCGGCACGCAGCTCGGCTTCCTGATGGCCGGGTTCGCCCCCGCCATTGTGGCGGCCATGGGCGGCATCAAGCCCGGGGGCTGGGTACAGATCAGCATCTTCACCGCAGTCATCTGCGGTGTCGCCGCGATCTCGGCCCTGACGGCCAAGGAGACCTTCAAGGTTCCCACCAAGGAGCTTGGCCTTAAGTAACTGACCAAGGCGCCTCCCGCCGTCGTGACCCGGTTTGCCCCCCGCACCGGATCACAGCACGGCGGGTCGCGCCGTTTTGGGCCAGGTGCAACTTCAAAGAAGGTCACGACGGCGGCCCACCCCTCACCGGGGCGGGCCGCCTTTTTGCTTGGGTTCAGGTGGCGAGCACCTCGGCGAGGTCGAACTTCACCGGCTCCTCGAGCTGTTCGTACGTGCAGGACTCCGGGTCCCGGTCCGGCCGCCAGCGCACGAACTGCGCGGTGTGGCGGAACCGATCGCCTTCCATGTGGTCGTATTTCACTTCCAGGACCCGCTCCGGCCGCAGCGGTGTGAAGGACAGGTCCTTGCCCGCGCTCCACCGGCTGCCCTCCGCATTGCGGGGCGTCCGGGCGCCTTCCTCCTGCTTGGCCCAGGCCCACGGATGTTCGTCGAAGCCGGTGACCAAGGGCTGGAGTTCCTCAAAAAGCTCCTTCCGCCGCTTCATCGGAAAGGCGCCAACGACGCCAACGCTGGCAAGTTCGCCGTCGGGTTTGTACAGGCCCAGCAGCAGCGAGCCGATGGAGTCGGGGCCGCTCTTGTGAACGCGGTAGCCGGCCAGGACGACGTCGGCGGTCCGCTCGTGCTTGATCTTGAACATCACCCGCTTGTCCGGCTGGTACGGACCGTCCAGCGGTTTGGCAACGATCCCGTCCAGGCCGGCGCCCTCAAACTGGTGGAACCACTTTCCGGCCAGTTCCGGGTCCTGGGTGGCGGCGGTCAGGTGGACCGGGGCGCTGGCCGAGGCGAAGGCCTTTTCCAGTGCGGCACGCCGTTCGGCAAAGGGGCGGCCGCTAAAGTCCTCGTCGCCAAGGGCCAGCAGGTCGAACGCCACGAACTTCGCCGGCGTCTGTTCGGAGAGCAGCTTGACCCTGCTGGCCGCGGGGTGGATCCGCTGCTGCAGGGCATCGAAGTCCAGCCGGTCCCCGGAAGCACCCACCAGGACGATCTCGCCGTCGATCACGCACTTGGGCGGCAGGTTGGTTTTCAGAGCCTCCACAAGCTCGGGAAAGTACCGCGTCATCGGTTTCTCATTGCGGCTGCCGATCTCCACGTCGTCACCGTCGCGGAAGATGATGGAGCGGAATCCGTCCCACTTCGGCTCGTAGCTCAGGCGGCCTTCGGGGATGGCACCGACCGACTTGGCCAGCATGGGGGCGACAGGGGGCATGACCGGCAGCTGCATAGGCCCCATTCTTGCCCGGCACCCGTCCGGACGCCACCCCCGCGCCCCAGCCCACGGGGCTGCGCCCTCGACACGGCCCGCGCTTCGCCGGTAGACATGGGGGATGGCAGCTATCGGTTTCCACGCATCGCATGAACAGATCAGCCCCGGCCAGCTCCTCAAGGACGTCCGGCTCGCCGAGGAGGCAGGCTTCGACGCCGCCATGTGCTCAGACCACATTGAGCCGTGGTCGGCGCGGCAGGGGCACTCGGGCTTTGCGTGGTCCTGGCTCGGGGCCGCTTTGGCCAGCACCAGCCTCCGCTTCGGTGTGGTCACGGCGCCGGGACAGCGGTACCACCCGGCCATCATCGCCCACGCCTCGGCCACGCTGGCATCCATGTTTCCGGGCCGGTTCTGGATGGCCCCCGGCAGCGGCGAGAACATGAATGAGCACGTCACCGGCGACCCCTGGCCGCTGAAGGAAACCCGGCAGCAGCGGTTGGAGGAATGCGTGGACGTCATCCGCCGGCTGCATGCCGGCGAGGAGGTGACCCATCACGGCCTGGTCACCGTGGAGCAGGCGCGCATCTGGGATGTGCCGTCACCACCGCCCCCGCTGATCGCGCCAGCCATCAGCGTGGACACGGCCCGCCGGGCGGCGGGCTGGGCTGACGGTCTGGTGACGATTAACCAGCCAGCCGGGAAGCTCACAGAAATGCTGGCGGCGTACCGGGCAGAAGGCGGCAAGGGAAAGGCCGTGCTGCAGATCCACCTGTCCTGGGCTCCCCGGGAGGCGGACGCCGTCGCCATTGCCATGGACCAGTGGCGTTCCAATGTCTTCGCCCCACCCATCCCCTGGGACCTGCCAACGGCGGCGCACTTCGACGGCGTCAGCACCGACGTCGGGGAAGCCCAGGTGCGGAAATCGGTGAACGTTTCGGCCAGCCTGGACCGCCACGTGCAATGGCTGGGCGAATACCTGGACCTCGGCTTCGACGAGCTGTACCTCCACTTCGTCGGGCAGGACCAGGCACCGTTCATCGACGCCTTCGCCCAAAGCGTCCTGCCGCAGCTGCGGAAGGTGCCGGTGGCATGAACATCGCCGAGACATCGGATCTGTGGTGGAAAACCGCCGTCGTCTACTGCCTGGACGTGGAGACCTTCTTCGACCACGACGGCGACGGCACCGGCGATTTCACCGGCCTGACCCAGCGCGTGGACTACCTGGCGGCGCTGGGCGTGAGCTGCATCTGGCTGATGCCGTTCTACCCGTCGCCGGACCGGGACGACGGCTACGACGTCACGGACTTCTTCGACGTCGACCGCCGCCTCGGCACGCTGGGCGACTTCGTGGAGTTCATCCGCACCGCGAAGGACCGGGGCATCCGGGTGATCGCGGACTTTGTGGTCAACCACACTTCCAACCAGCATCCCTGGTTCGTCGAGGCCCGCAAGTCCATAGACAACCCGTACCGCGACTACTACGTCTGGCGAAGCGACCCGCCGCCGGACACGTCCTCGGAGGTGGTGTTTCCCGGCGAACAGACATCCATCTGGACCCAGGATGATGCAACCGGCGAGTGGTACCTGCACATGTTCATGGAGCACCAGCCGGACCTTAACGTCACCAACCCCAAAGTCCGCAACGAGATCGCCAAAGCCATGGGTCTTTGGCTGGAGCTGGGACTGGACGGGTTCCGGCTGGATGCGGTCCCGTTTTTCCTGGAAACCCGCGGCGCGCCCAAGGACGAGGCCGCCAACATCGACCCGCACGACTACCTCAGCGCCCTGCGCAGCTTCGTCAACCGGCGCAACGGCGGCGCGGTGCTGCTCGGCGAGGTGAACCTGCCGTACAAGGATCAGCTGGAGTACTTCGGCGGCGCCGAGGGCAACGAGCTGAACATGCAGTTCGACTTCATGTCCATGCAGCACATCTACCTCTCCCTCGCCCGGCAGGACGCCCGCCCGCTGGCCGAGACGCTGAAGACGCGCCCGCAGCTGCATCCCGACAACCACTGGGCCATGTTCGTCCGGAACCACGACGAGCTCACGCTGGACAAGCTCAGCGACGGCGAACGGCAGGAAGTTTTTGAAGCCTTCGGCCCGGACAAGAACATGCAGCTCTACGGCCGCGGGCTGCGCCGCCGGCTGCCGCCGATGCTGGACGGCGACGCGGACCGGATCCGCATGGTCTATTCCCTGATGTTCTCCTTGCCCGGTACGCCGGTGCTCTTTTACGGCGAGGAAATCGGGATGGGCGAGGACCTGCGGCAGAAGGGCCGGGCCGCGGTCCGCACGCCGATGCAGTGGAACGGCGAGAAGAACGGCGGCTTCTCCAGCGCGAAGGTGTCCGAGCTGGTGGTTCCGCTGGCCCGCGGGGAGTACGGCCCGGAGAAGGTCAACGCGGCCGAAGCCAAACGGGATCCGGAGTCCCTGTGGAATTTCATGGCAACGCTCATCCAGCGGTACCGCGAGTCACCTGAGCTGGGCTGGGGCGAATTCGCCGTCCTCGAGCAGCCGGAACCGGCCGTTGTCGCGCACCGCTGCAGCTCGGCGGAGGCCACCGTGGTGCTGCTGCACAACTTCGGCGACGCGCCGGTGAAGGTCACTGCGAACGTCGGGACTGAAAACGCGGCGGCCGGGGACGGTCAGCCGCGGGCCTACCGGGACGCCATGCTGCTGGACCTGTTCGACGGCGGGAACATACCGTTGGAGGCCGACGGCGGCTTCACCGTTGAGCTGGGACGGTACGGCTACCGCTGGTTCCGCGTCCACCGCCCCGGCGACCGCCTCGCACCCTAGGAGCTTTGGAGGGTCCGGCGGAACACCTTCACCTCCCAGGGGCGCAGGTCGAAGTGCTGGGTGCCGCCCTGCCCTGCACTGGTGTCCGGCGGATAGTTGCCCAGCACCAGCTCGGCCGGTGCCCGGTCGCCGTCGAGCCAGCCACCGCCGTCGACCTCGGCCGACCGGGCCGTCCCCGAAAAGTTGGCCAGGACCAAAAGCTCCGCCTCCGGCAGCGAGCGTGTAAACGCGTAGATGTGCTCGTCGTCAGGCAGCAGCATGCTGAAATCCCCGTGGGCCACCACGGGATCCGAGTGCCGGAGGGCGATCACCTGGCGGTAGAAGCTGAAGACCGATTCGGGGTCATCCACCTGCGCGGCGGCGTTGATCGTGTTGGCGTTCGGGTTAACCGCGATCCAGGGCGCACCGGTGGTGAACCCGCCGTGGCGGCTAGCGTCCCACTGTACGGGTGTCCGGGCGTTGTCCCGGTTCAGCGGGGCCAGCGCGGCCAGGACCTCCGCGTCCGTGTGGCCCAGGTGGGTGGTGGCCTCGCGGTGGTGGTTGAGGACCTCGATATCGCGGTAATCGCTGATGGCGCCGAACGCCATGTTGGTCATGCCGAGCTCCTCGCCCTGGTACACGTAGGGCGTGCCGCGGTGCAGGTGCAGGACGGCGGCCAGCATCTTCGCCGACACCTCCCGGTACCGGCCGTCGTCGCCGAACCGGGAAACGGCGCGGGCCTGGTCGTGGTTGCCCCAGTAGAGGCTGTTCCAGCCGCGCCCGGCGAGCCCGTCCTGCCAGCGGCCCAGGGACTTTTTCAGGTCGGTGAGCAGCAGTTTCTTGGGCCGCCACTTGTTGCCGCCCTCCTGGTCCAGTGCCACATGCTCGAACTGGAACACCATGTCCACCTCCCGCCGCTCCGGGTCGGTGAAGAGGACGGCGTCCTCGACGGTGACGCCCGGCATCTCGCCCACGGTCAGCAGATCCTTGTCCCGTCCCGCGAAGACTTCCCGGTGCATCTCCTGCAGGAATTCGTGGATGCGCGGTCCGCAAATGAAGTGTGGACCGCCGTCGCCGTAGAGCATGCCGACGGCCTTCGCGCCATCCGGGAGCGATTGTTCTTTGGAGATGAAGTTGATGACGTCCATCCGGAAGCCGTCCACGCCGCGGTCCAGCCACCAGTTCATCATGTCGTAGACGGCGGCCCGCACCTCCGGGTTTTCCCAGTTGAGGTCCGGCTGCTTCCTGGAGAACAGATGCAGGTAGTACTCCCCCGTGCTTTCGTCGTACTCCCACGCCGGCCCGGAGAAGGCAGAACCCCAGTTGTTCGGCTCCGCGCCGGGCATGCCGGGAGCAGGAACTCCTGCTTCGGCACCCCCGCGCGGCGGCCGCCACCAGTACCAGTCCCGCTTCGGGTTGTCCCGGCTGGAGCGGGATTCCACGAACCACGGGTGCTCGTCAGAGGTGTGGTTCACCACGAGGTCCATCACCAGCTTCATGCCGCGTGCGTGCAGGCCTTCCAGCAGTTCGTCGAGGGTCTCAAGGTCGCCGAAGACGGGATCGATGTCACGGTAGTCGCTGATGTCGTAGCCGTTGTCGTCCTGCGGCGAGCGGTACACCGGGGACAGCCAGACGACGTCGACCCCCAGCTTTTGCAGGTAGTCCAGTTTGCCGATGATTCCCCGGAGGTCGCCGATGCCGTCGCCGTCCGAGTCGGCGAAGCTCCGCGGATAGATCTGGTACACCACCGCACTCTTGAACCATTCCCTCCCGGCCCGGTAGGACTCCTCTGCCTCGGTTTCCTGCGTGGTCATCGCTGGCTCCTCCTGGTCGACGGTGGCGGGCTGCTGGCCCACTGAAAGTCTTGTTCCAGAAGAATCGGCGGTCAATGGCCTGCGCGGACAGTTCCTCAGTCCGTTTCTGGGCCGGCGCAGTAGAAGCAGGTGTTGGCGTCGCAGTCGTCAGCGGCTGATGCTGTGGATGACTCGTCGCCGGCAGCTTCGGCATAAATTGTGGTTGTCATGGCGAGGCCGCACCGCTGCTATTCGCCGTACATCAGACTGTCGAGGAACGAGTCCAGCTGCCGGCCCGTCGTGGAAGTGTTCCCGCGGGCGGTGACGGGGTGCGCCTGCTCGAGGTAGAGGCCCTCCCAGGGGGAGCAAACCAGTGCACCGGATTCGACGGCGGCCGGCACCGCCGGAGCCGGCGCGGACGTGGCCGGCGCGGACGTGGCCGGCGCGGACGTGGCCGGCGGCCCTGCAACCGGGAAGGCGGCCCGCTGGGCAGAGCGGTGCCCCCAGCCGAAGGCGCTGGCGATAGCCCGGTGACCTGCTGAGATGGACATGGTTCCTTCCCTTCTGCCGTGCGGCCCGGCACATCTGCGTACCGACCGCTTCTTGTCTCTGGATGTTTCCAATATGAACGTGACGTTCATTTAATGAACGTTATTTTATTGTGGCACGGCTCACCTTTCCGCGCAAGAGTTACGCGGGGCGGCTATGGTGCGCCGCCTAGTGCGTACTGGCAGCCGACCCGTCCCGCACCACCACCGGCCTGTCCGAGCTGCAGACCATAACCCTGCCGCGGCCTCCCGACTGGATCACCCAGAAGACGCTGCGGTCCACGGCGATCATGTCGATCCGCCCTGCGATGACCCGGCCGTCCCGCAGGAGCACCCGAACGGCATCCTGGCGTGAAAGTTTCGACCAGTCGGGCACCGGGGCCACCGGCAGGCGGTTGACGTGGCTGGCTGGAGTTGGGGAATGTAGGCGCATTTTCCTGATCCAAGGAGTAGATGTGGAGATTAGCAGGTGTTCAATAATTGAACGTGGCGTTCATACTAGAAGTGATCCACTTCACCGTCAAGCCCGTCCCCCGGGCGCCTTGCAAAAAACCGTGACTCGGGCCACAATGGAGGCACGTTCAGTAAATGAACGTGACGTTCAACTTTACTCGGTGGCCAAAGGCGGCTTCCGATGCCCAGAAACCCAGGGAGCCTGCTCCCCGGCAGTCCGCAAGGAGCCCACCATGAGCACCGTTCACCGCATCCTGACCGCATTCGCCCGCTCCGGCCGCCCCCTCTCCGGGGGCAGGCGGGCAGCCGGCGTGGACGCCGGTAGGGGTGCGGGCCGGCAGACGGCGGGCTCCGACGTGCTGACCTGCACCCCTTGGGCCGGCCTGTACGTTGAGGGCCCTGCAGCCTCCTAAGGCAGCGGAGTTTTAGACATGACCCATTGGCGCCAGAAGGCACGGCCGAAGACGCCCAGGAGGACAGCTGACGTCCTTCGCGAACGGGACGAAAGACGAACCGCAGCCCTGATCGCCTGCATCACGGAAGTGAGCAGCAGCGAGGGCCCGGAGAGCGTCACCCACCGGCGGGTCGCCGAGCGCGCCGGAATCCCCGTTCGGTACGTGGAGTGGAAGTACCCGTCCCGGGATCACCTGATCGCGATGGCGAACGCCGGATAGCCGGCACAAGGGCTGGGCGGCTGGATCTGATGGCTAAATCAGGGCCTAACAGCTAGGACAGGGCCTTGGAGATGTCCAGCGCAGCCTGGCGCAGCTGATCGATCGTGTCAGGCAGCTGGTCCGACTTGAGCCGCTGCACAGGGCCGTTGATCGAGAGTATGCCGACCACCGCATCCGCTGCGTCGCGGACAGGACACGCGACCACAAACAGGCCTTCTTCGAGTTCGTCGTCAAGGATGGCGTAGCCCTGCTCCCTGACCTGGTGCAGTTCCTTCACCAGGGCTTTCCGGCTGGTGATGGTGTGCGGAGTGTAGGACTCCAGCTTCTCGGGCAGCTCGGCCGCGACCTGCTCGTCACTCAGTTCGGCCAGCAGGACCTTGCCCGTGGCGCTGGCGTGAATCGGATAGGTGCCCCCGAGGTAGACGTGGGACACGTTCAGGTAGCGGGAGGCATAGGCCTCGGCAATCACGTCGTAGGCCAGTTCACCCCGCACCATGGCGAAGCTGAATGTCTCGTTGAGCTTGGCCGCGTACTCGTCCAGGACTGGCTGGATCCTGGCCACGGCGCCGGTATACGGGTCCGCGAGCCTGCCCAGCCGGGCCATCTGCCACCCCAGCAGGTAACGGTTGTCCACGCGGTCCACGAAGCCCGTCTGCTCCAGGCTCAGCAGCAGACGGAAGGCCGTGGGGCGCGTCATGCCTACGGCCTGGGCCAGTTCCGTGACGGTGATGCCCTGCCGGTGGCGGCCGAGTTCACTCAAAAGCACCGTCGCTTTGATGACGGACTTGTTGGTCAGGTCTACGGATTCGTCGGGGCTTGAGGCTTCGGTCCCTTGTGCTTCATCTGCTTCTGCTGCGCTTCGTCCCGCCGCCATGTCCGCTCCCGGTTCGCGTTCGCTCAGGGCCGTGGCCCGTGCTGTCCATCCCATCCTATGCCCTTTCAAGTACCGAACGGGGTGTTCAGGCGAGAGCTGCGGGTGCGAAGGACTCCCCCTCCGCCGGCGGCCCCGGCACGCCGGGAGCGCGGGACATGCCGAAGGGCGCCCTGCCGGCGTAAACCGGTGCAGGACGCCCTTCCTTCACGTGAGCCGTACGGGCCTCGGTGCTAGCTGCCCGCCTTGACCATGGGGGCCGAGGTGTCGCTCAGGCTCAGGCCCTTGGTTTCCGGGGCAAGGTACTGCGAGATGACAGCACCCAGCACACAGATGCCGGCCGCGATGAGCATCGTGGTTCCCACACCCAGGCTGTCCACCGACATCGGGAGGATGAAGGTTCCGGCTGCTGCGCCGATCCGCGAGAAGGCGGTGGCAAAGCCGACGCCCGCCCCGCGGATTTCCGTGGGGAAGACCTCACCCGGGTAAACACCGGTCAGGGCGGTGGAGATGGCATTGAAGAAGGAGAAGGCGATGAAGCACACCAGGATGACCAGGGGCGAGACGTGGGAGAACAGGCCGATGACCACGAGGGCGACGGCGGCGATCCACATCGGGGGAATGGACAGTTTTCGGCGGCCGACGCGTTCAATGAGGAACATCGCCGCCAGGGAACCGGCCACCACGACGCCGTTGAGCAGGAGCGCTCCGGCCAGGCCGTCCTCAACGCCCAGGCTTTCCAGCACGATGGGCGCGAAGGTGGCGATGGCAAAGTACGGGGTCACGTTGCAGACCCAGTACATGCAGACGAAGATCGTGGCGTTGCGGTACTGCGGGGAGAAAAGCTTGCCGAAACTGGGGCGCTGGGGCTTCTCGTATTCGAGGTCGCGGACGTCATCCTCTTCCATGAACTCGTGGGCGATGGCGAACGCCTCCTTGGTACGCCCCTTGCTGATGAGCCAGCGCGGCGACTCCGGGGAGCCCAGGCGAAGCAGGAAGACGATCAGCGAAGGAATGGTGCTCATGCCCAGGATGATGCGCCAGTCGGCGTCGATCGACGTCGACATGTAGTAACCCACGGCATACGAAAGCAGGTAGCCGACGTACCAGGCCACTTCCTGGAAGGCCATGAGCTTGCCGCGCAGCCTGGCCGGTGAGAATTCAACCAGCAGGGGCCAGCCGATGGCGTAGTCGGCGCCGATCGCCATGCCCATGAGCAGGCGGATCAGGAACAGCTGCCACGCGTCCGCGACAAAGAACTGCGCTGCGGAGCCAAGCAGGAAGATGGCCAGGTCCACGATGAACATCGGCTTGCGCCCGATCTTGTCGGCCAGGTATCCGCCGATCGGGCCACCGAAGAAGATGCCGATCAGGGCGGAGGCGCCGATCAGGCCCTGCCAGGTGGCGGAAAGGCTGAGGTCGGACGTCAGGGCCGGCATGACGAGCCCGATCCCGCCCAGGATAAAGCCGTCGATGAACATGCCCCCGGCGATCACCGCACTGAGCTTGTACAGGAACCGCTTCTTCTGCGGATCCTGTGCGGCTGATGTCTGTAGAGACGGCCCGGGGGCCGGTGTAACAGGTGTATTCACGAAGGACTTCCTTGTAGATCGTGCCAATTCATGGGGGAACGACGCCGGCGGTATCAGCACGGCGGCAGTTGGGGAGGTTGAAGCGGTTCGACTTGTTCATCTTTCGAACGTCGTGGTCAAAAATATGGCATGCGCCACATCTGGTGTCAATAGACCCTCCGTAACGTGCATCACCACAGGAAACCCCTTGACAGTGAGTTGGCTTACACCCTAAATTGAACGCAGTGTTCATCTTATGAACGTTGATCCGATACGCTGTCGCCTAGTCCGGCACGAGTCCAAGGAAGCACCGCTGCCATGAAAAACGCACCACTGAGCCTTTTCGCTTTTGACGTCTTTGCCCCAAGCCACCTGACTTCCGGTTCCTGGCGGGCCGATGGCGACCAGGGCCACCGCTACACGGACCTGCAGTACTGGACGGGCATCGCGCAGACCCTGGAGAAGGCCGGTTTCGACGGGATCTTCTTCGCTGACAACGTCGGTTACCACGATGTTTACCGCGGCAGCGGCGATGCTGCCCTGCGCGACGCCGCACAGTTCCCGATCAACGACCCCACCGTGCTGGTCAGCGGCATGGCCGCCGTGACGAAGCACCTCACCTTCGGTGTGACCTGCTCGGCAACCTACGAGCCGCCCTACCTGCTGGCCCGCAAGTACAGCAGCCTGGACCACCTGACCTCCGGCCGCGTGGGCTGGAACATCGTGACCTCCTACTCCGAGGCCGCCGCCCGCAACCTCGGCAAGGAACAGCAGCTGTCCCCGGCCGAGCGCTACGACATGGCCGACGAGTACATGGACGTCGTCTACAAGCTCTGGGAAAGCTCCTTCGAGGAGGACGCCGTGGTCCGCGACGCCGCATCCGCGACCTACATCGATCCGGCCAAGGTGCACCAGATCAACCACTCCGGCCAGCACTTCACCGTCCCCGGTTTCCACCTCTGCGAGCCGTCCCCGCAGCGCACCCCGGTCCTGTTCCAGGCCGGCGCGTCCTCCCGGGGCATGGAATTCGGCGGCAAGCACGCCGAAGCCGTCTTCCTCCAGGGGACCTCGGTGGAGGGCACCGCGCGCAGTGTGGCCAAGCTCCGCCAGGCCGTGGCCGACGCCGGCCGCGACCCCCGCGACGTCAAGGTCGTCATCCTCCTCACCGTCATCGTCGCCCCCACCGACGAAGAGGCGCAGGCCAAGTACCGCAAGGCGGTGGAGACCGCACCGATCGACGGGATCCTGGCCCGCTTCAGCGGCTGGACCGGCATCGACATGTCCGAATACGAACTGGACACCCCGCTGGCCTCCGTCAACACCAAAGCCGGCCAGTCCATGGTGGACATGTTCTCCAAAGCCGACCCGGACCGGGACTGGACCCCGCGCCAGATCGCCGAGTTCCTCGCCGTCGGCGGCACCGGCTCCACCATCATCGGCTCCCCCGAAACCGTCGCCGCAGAGCTGCGCCGCTGGCGCGACGAAGCCGACATCGACGGCGTCAACCTCAGCTACATCACCAAGCCCGGCAGCTGGGAAGACTTCATCGAACTCGCCCTGCCCGTGCTCCGCGCCCAGGGCCTGATCGCCGAAGCCCCCGCCGCGGACCAGGAACCGGTCACCCTGCGCGAAAAGCTCTTCGGCCAGAAATACACCCTGGACGGCCACCCCGCCACCGCCCACCGCACCAAGCACCTCAGCGAAGCCGCCCGCTAAGCCGGCGCCTTAACAGATACATCAACGAAAGATACTTCAATGACTGAACAGACTGACGTCGTCGTCATCGGTGCCGGCCTGGCTGGCCTCACCACCGCCCGCGAACTGAGCAACCGCGGCCACAAAGTGGTCGTCCTGGAAGCCCAAAACCGCCTCGGCGGCCGCGTATACACCGAACGCCGGCTCGGCCAGAACCTGGAACTCGGCGGCAACTGGCTGCACTGGACCCAGCCCCACGTCTGGGCCGAGGTCACCCGCTACGGCCTGGAAGTCTCCCGCGGCCCCCGCTCGGAAGAGACCTACTGGCTGGCCGGCAACGAAGTCCGCCGCGGCAACCTGGACGACTTCATGAAGCTGATCGACCCCGGCATGACCCGGCTGCTGGAAGACACCGTGAAGTGGCTGCCCCGCCCGGACGCACCGCTGACCGTGGAAAACCTGGCCGAGGTTGACCAGTACAACCTGCAGGAAATCCTGGACAAACTCGACCTCTCCGAAGACGAGCGGAACGCCAACGAGGCCGCCTGGGTCGGCCACTTCAACGCACCCCTGAACCAGTGCGCCTACGTCAACGCCCTGCGCTGGACCGCCGGCTCCTCCGGACACTGGCACCTCATGCACGAAGCCTCCGCGATCTACCGCCTCAAGGACGGCAACGACACCCTGGTCAAGGCGATCGCCGAGGACAGCGACGCGGACATCCGCCTCGACTCCCCGGTCACGGCCGTCCGCCACAACGCCGACGGCGCCACCGTCACCTACGGCAACGGCCAGGACATCCAGGCCAACAAGGTGGTCATCACCCTGTCGCAGAACATCCTGCACAAACTCGATGTCCAGCCCGCCCTGTCCGAGGGCAAGCTCGCCCCCAGCCGGGAAAGGACCGCATCCCAGGGCGTCAAGGCCTGGATCCGGGTCAAGGGCCCCATCAAGCCGTTCTTCGCCTACTCCGCCCAGGACAAGCCGCTCTCAGTCATCCGCACCGAATTCGTCAGCGACACCGACGCCGTCCTGGTCGGCTTCGGCGCCGACGCCAACCGCATCGACGTCACCGACCCCGTCCAGGTCCAGGAAGCCATCAAAGTCTGGCGCGACGACCTGGAAGTCCTCGAAGTCACCGGCCACAAATGGGGCGAGGACCCCTACGCCGAGGAAACCTGGCAGATCCAGCGCCCCGGCCAGCTCACCAAGTACCACGCCGCACAGCAGGCGTCCGAAGGCGCACTGCACTTCGCCAGCAGCGACACCGCCAACATCTGGGCCGGCTTCTTCGACGGCGCCATCGAATCCGGCCTCCGCGCCGGCCGCAACATCCACGCAGAACTCAAGGCCGCGGCAGTGAAGGAAAAGCCATGAGCGCCCCCGTCCTGGAAACCAGCCGGATCGATTCCGACACCTACCGCGCCGTCATGCGGCACCTGCCCACCGGTGTCGCCGCGATCTGCTCCACGGACCCGGTCACCGGAGCCCAGAACGGCATGATCGTGGGAACGTTCGCCGCACTGTCAATGGAGCCGGCACTGGTGACATTCAGCGTGATGCACTCCTCCACGAGCTGGCCCAGGATCGCCGACGCCGGGACCTTCAGCGTCAGCCTCCTCGCCGAGGACCAGCAGCAGGTGTGCCGGGCACTTTCCGCCAAGGGTGAGGACAAGCTCAGCAACGTAGCCTGGTCCGAATCCGCGTGGGGCACCCCGCACCTCGACGGTTCCCTTGCCTGGTTCGACTGCCGGATTGAACAGCAGTTCACGGCCGGGGACCACGTCGTCGTCATCGCCAGTGTCCTGGACATGACTCCTGCTGACGGGGCTTCCGCCCCGCTCATCTTCCACGGCGGCCGCTTCGGCAGCTTCCGCGAAACCGCCTGAACGCAAACCACCTGATTCAATCCATCTGATCCATCCATCTGATCAAGGAAGACTGACATGGATATCACCCCCTCGGCCGAGAAGACGCCGGACAGCGACATCACCCCCGCCCTGTACCGCCAGATCCTGGGCAAGCTGCCCACCGGCGTCACCGCCATCACCGGAGTCAACGACGACGACGAAAAGCTCGGCCTCGTCGTCGGCACCTTCCAGTCCCTGTCACTGGAGCCCCCGCTGGTCATGTTCTGCGTGGACAAGTCCTCCTCCAGCTGGCCGAAGCTGCGCAAGCTGCAGAAGTTCACCGCCAACATCCTCTCCGACGACCAGATCAGCATCTGCAAGTCGCTCTCCCGGAAGGGACCGGAGAAGTTCGACGGCCTGCCCTGCGAGCCCGGCCCCCTCGGAACCCCGCACCTGGACGGCGCCACCGCCTACATCGACTGCGTCGTCACCGCCGAGGTCGTCGTCGGCGACCACTACATGGTGGTCGGATCCGTCACCAACATGAGCGAAGGAACCGGCGACGCCCTGCTCTTCCGCGGCGGCAAGTTCGGCCAGTACCTGCCCATCGAAATCCCCGCCCCCGTGCCCGCTGCACCTGCAGCACCGGAAAACGAACCCGCAAGGAGCGCATCATGAGCCGCCGCGACACCATCCTTAAGGCCTGGAACGGCGCCTGGGGCGACGGCGACCTGGCCGCGTTCGAACAGCTCCTCGCACCCGGCTACATCCGCCGCTCCAAGACCGGCAGCGAGGACTACGCCAGCCTTCGCAAGACCATCGAGGCGATGCACACCGCGTTCCCGGATTCCAGCACCGAAATCCTGGAACTCATCGAGGACGGCCCCAAGGTGGCCGTGCACTGGCAGACCACCGGCACCCACACCGGCGAATTCATGGACGTCCCCGCCACCGGCCGCAGCATCGCGGTGACCGGCGCCTCCTTCCTGACCTTCGACGGCGACAAGCTCGCCGAGGAATCGGTGGTCTGGGACCCCCGGGAACTGCTTTCCGCCCTCGGCATCTGGCACCTCGGAGCCGGCAACGCCTAGGCGTACTGCTGCCGGAACCGCCCTTTCTCTTCTGTTTTCGATCGCCCAGGAGGCGCACCAAATGACACTTCACGGACATTCCCTGATCGCGGGCGAGACGACGCCCGGTACCAGCGGCACGGCCCACGGGATCAACCCGGCCACCAATGAACAGCTCGAACCGGCCTACACCCTGATCAGCGAAAAGCAGCTGCAGGAAGCCACTGCAGCTGCCGCGGAGGCTTTCGACTCCTTCAGCGCCCTCGACCCGGAGCAGCACGCGCGGTTCCTCGAGGCGATCGCCGAAAACATCGAGGCCATCGGGGACGAACTGATCGAACGGACTTCGATCGAAACGGGGCTGGGCCTGGACCGGCTGCGTGGCGAACGGGCCCGCACCACCGGCCAGCTGCGGCTTTTCGCCGACGTCGTCCGCCACGGCGATTTCCGCGGCGTCCGCATCGACCCCGCCATCCCCGACCGCACCCCGCTGCCCCGCGCCGACATCCGCCAACGCCAGATCCCCCTCGGACCCGTCGCCGTGTTCGGCGCCAGCAACTTCCCGCTCGCGTTCTCCGTCGCCGGCGGCGACACCGCCTCGGCCTTCGCCGCCGGCTGCCCCGTGATCGTCAAAGCCCACAACGCCCACCCCGGCGCCGCCGAACTCGTCGGCCAGGCCATCACCAAAGCAGTCAAAGACCTCGGCCTGCACCCCGGCGTGTTCTCCCTCGTCTACGGCTCCGGCGCCAGCATCGGCCAGGCCCTCGTGGCCGACCCGGCCATCAAGGCCGTCGGCTTCACCGGCTCCCGCGCCGGCGGCACCGCCCTGATGCGCACCGCCGCCAACCGCCCTGAGCCGATTCCGGTCTACGCCGAAATGTCCTCCATCAACCCCGTCTACGTCTTCCCCGGCACCCTCGAAGGAGACGTGGCGGCCCTCGCCACCCAGTACGTCGGCTCCGTCACCGGCAGTTCCGGACAGCTCTGCACCTCCCCCGGACTGGTCTTCGTGCCCGAAGGCGACGCCGGCGACCGCTTCACCGCCGCCGTCACCGGGGCCGTCAGCGAACTGTCCGGCCAGACCATGCTCAGCGGCGGCATCGCCACCGCCTGGCAGCACGGCCACGACGCACTCGAAGCAGCCCCCGACGTCGAACTCCTCGGCCGGGGCACCAAGGGGCCGGGCGAAAACTCCCCCGCCCCGGCAGTCTTCACCGCCAACCTGGACGTCTTCATCAACAACCCCGTCCTGCACGAGGAAATCTTCGGTGCCGCGTCCCTCGTGGTCCGCTACAAGGGCATCGAGGACCTGATCGAGGCCACGGGCAAGCTGGAGGGACAGCTCACCGCGTCCCTGCACATCACCGAGGACGACTACGCCGCCGCCGCACCGCTCATCCCGACCCTGGAACGCAAGGTCGGCCGGATCATCGTCAACGGCTGGCCCACCGGCGTCGAGGTCGGCCACGCCGTGGTCCACGGCGGCCCCTACCCCGCCACCTCGGACGCCAAGACCACCTCGGTGGGATCGCTGGCGATCGACCGCTTCCTGCGCCCGGTTGCCTACCAGAACTTCCCCGACCAGCTCCGTCCTGCACCCCTCCAGGACGCCAACCCCTGGCAGGTCAACCGCCTCATCGACGGCAAGCCCGAACAGGCCAACTAACAGCACGCCCAGCAACAACCCCCAAACTTCCGGCCCCGGACAGGCTCCCGCAACAGATACCGTCCGGGGCCGGAGAACCACCACCGGCACACAAAGGACCATCATGACCACCATCGCGCTTGAAGAAATCGCGGGCACCCTCCGGGCCGCCCGGCTGCAGGGCCAGCCCATCGCAGCCCCCACCGAAACCTGGCCGTTCCTCGACGCCGATGCCGCATTCGAGGTGCAGAAGATCAACGTCAGCCACGCCGTCGAAAACGGCGACCGCCTGGTGGGCTACAAGCTAGGCAACATCGCCAAGGTCATGCAGGACGCCTTCGGCCTGGACCAGCCGGACTACGGTCACCTGCTGGCCAGCAGCTTCGCCTACGAGGGCACCACCCTGAAGCTGGACTCGTTCATCGAGCCCTTTGTGGAACTCGAGCCCGCTTTCGTCCTGAAGGGGCACCTCGGTGGACGGAACACCACCATCGCCGACGTCATCAATGCCATTGACTACGCCTTGCCTGCCATCGAAATCATCGACTCCCGGGTCAGGAACTGGGCGATCGGACTTCCGGACACCCTGGCAGACAACGGCTCCACCGGTGCGATCATCCTGGGCGGCACGCCGCGGCACCTCACCGACCTGAACCTCCGGGATACCCGCGGCGTCCTGCGCTTCAACGACCGGGAAGTCATCTCCGGCACCACCGGCAACATCCTCGGCAACCCAATCGCTGCCCTGGCCTGGCTCGTCAACCGCCTGGCGGATTACGGCGTCGAATTCGAACCGGGACAGGTCATCCTGCCCGGCAGCTGCCTGCAGGCCGTTCCCATGAGGGAAGCCGGCCGCTGGTCGGGCACGTTCGAGGGCTGGGGCACGATCGAGTTCGATGTAAGCCCGTAGCCAGACCCGGACCCCCGGGCCAGGAACCAAACCGGTGTGCCCGCTTCGTGTCCCTGAGGGACGATCCGGACCCACTGACCAAACCGAGCAATTTATCCAAAGGACACACGGTGCGCCTGGCCAACATCGCCAACCGGCTGACACTCGTCACGCCGAAGAACGAAGTCGTCGACATCCCGCAGGAGACAGGTGGCCGTTTCAGTCCTTCGATCCAGGCCTGTTATGAACGCTGGGATGAGCTGCTTGAGCTTGCCCCCACGCTCGAAACAACATCCGGAAGGCCCCTGGCCGGCGTCCCGCTCGAGGACTTCGGCAACCCGGCGCCGCGTCCCCGGCAGGTGTTTGCGGTCGGGCTCAACTATGCGGCCCACGCTGCCGAAGCCTCGCTTGCGGTCCCCGAGGACCTCACCGTTTTCACAAAGTTCTCCAGCTCCCTCGCCGGCCCGTACGGGACCGTCACGCTTCCGGCGGGGACCGTCGACTGGGAGGTCGAGCTCGTAGCGGTCATCGGCCGCGGCGGAGCGAACATCCCTGCGGACGAGGCGTGGAGCCACGTCGCGGGAATCACCATCGGGCAGGACCTGTCCGAACGGACCATGCAGTCAGCCGGACCCGCGCCGCAGTACAGCCTTGCCAAGTCCTTCCCCGGTTTCGGCCCGGCCGGCCCGCTGCTGGTCACGCCGGACGAGTTCGAGGACCCGGACAGCATCGAACTGGGCTGCGCCATCAACGGCGAACAGGTCCAGAAAGGCAACACCTCGGACATGGTCTTCCCGGTTCCCGAGATCATTGCCCGGCTCTCCAGGGTCACCCAGCTGTTCCCCGGAGACGTCATCTTCACCGGCACGCCTCCCGGAGTGGGAGTCGGCCGCGTGCCCCGGCGCTTCCTGGCCCCCGGCGATGAACTCGTCACCTACATGCGCGGCGTCGGCGAGATGCGGCACAGGATGCAGGCCCCCTCCTAGGCACCCGCAACGGACGCCGGTGCCCGCCTCGGGCCCATGATGGTGCGGGGAAACCGCTCCGGCGCCGGAAACTAACCGGGCGCTAACGGGCAGGAAATACGTGTGCAACATTGCCGCGCCACACTGGATGTGCCGGCAATTGCAGGCACCAGCTCCAGCTCAGGAGGCCACGCCATGTTGAAGGAAGCCAAACCCCATATCACCCGGGTCCGCGCCCTGGACCAGCTGCACCGCGGCGACGAGATCGAGGCCCGCCTGTCGGTGGGCCCAAGCTATGACGACGTCATCATCCGCCGCGGCAGCGTCCAGGAGACCGCCCCGGGCATCGGCGTCGTGTGGATCATGGATCACCATACGGGCATGCGCAAGGCCATCAATACCGACGAGTGCAGCGTTTGGCGCGTCGCCTGAGCCACTTAGCCGCCAGCCACGGACTGAATAATCAGCACCTCCTGGCCGGCCGAAACTTCCGTTTCCAGGCCGCTAAGACGCCGGACCTCCTCACCGTTCACGTAAATATTCACGTGGCGGCGGAGCGCGCCCGTTTCGTCCCGCAGCCGCCTGGCGAGCACCGGGTATCCCCCGGTCACGGAATCCAGCAACCGTCCCACCGTCACCGTCCCGTCGGCGGGTGTAGTCAGTATGGACTGCCCGCCGGCGAGCGGCTGGAGGACACTGGGAAGGACCACGCTGATCTCAGCCACAGCACATCCTCACGCGGAACATCGTCACGCCACAGCCCCTGCCTTTACCGGGGCACCCGCCACGACGGCAGCGCGGACGCACAGCACATCCGGCAGGTGGGACGCCACCTCCGCAAAGGTCTCACCTTCATCCGCGCTGGCGTAGACCGCGCCGCCGCGCGTGCCGAAGTACACCCCGGCGGGTTCAGCGGAATCCACGCTTGCCGCATCACGGAGCACGGCATTGAACTCTGATTGCGGCAGTCCGGAGTCCAGGCGCTTCCACGTCGCGCCGGCGTCGTCCGTTCTGTGCACGGCGAGCTTTCCGTCCGGGGGGATGCGTTCGCCGTCGGCCTTCAGCGGAACAACCCAGGCAGTGCCGGCCCGCCGGGGGTGCGTCAGCATGACGAACCCGAAATCAGCCGGAAGGCCTTCAGCGATCGATTCCCAGTTCTCGGCGTTGTCGTCAGTGCGGTACACGCCGTGGTGGTTCTGCGCGTAAAGGCGGCCTTCGACGGCGGCATCAGCCGCGATCTTATGCACGCACTGGCCGAATTCCGGGTTGGGATCGGGCATGAAGTAGGCGGAGATGCCTTTGTTCCGCGGCTCCCAGGACGTCCCGCCGTCGAGCGACCGGTACACGCCTCCGGTGCTCATGGCCACATGCACGTTGTCGCCGGAGGGGTTGACCACGATCGAGTGGGCGGCAGCGCCGCCGTAGCCGGCACCCCACTCGCTGCGGTGCGGATGGTCCCACAGGCCGCGGTTCAGCTCGAAGTGCTCGCCGCCGTCGGTCGATTTCCACACCGAAATAGGCTCGGCACCGGCCCAGACCACTCCGGGACGGGAGTCGGCGTCAGGGTAGATCTGCCAGATCCGTTCCACCGCGGCGTCGGTGCCCTCGGGGAACTTGATGGCACCCTGTTCGGGCTCGGTCCAGCTGGCGCCGAGGTCATCGGAATGAACAACGGTGGGGCCCCAATGCTCGGACCGCACCCCCACCATGATGCGGGTGCGCCCGTTCCGGGTATCGATGCCGATGCTCGGTACCTCGCTCATCAGGAAATGCGGACCGGACAGGGACCACTGCTTGCGGTCCTGGCTGGTGGCCAGCCACAGGCCTTTTTTGGTCCCGATTGCTAAGACGAAACTCTCAGGGGCAGTCATGCACCCCATGCAACCACTCCGCTGGAGGGGGTGCAATGGTTTTGGCTGCTCCGGGATGGGCCGGTCCGCTGCCGGCAGTACTAGGACCCGATGCCCGCTCCGTCTTTGGCGCTGCCGGATCTGGAGGTGCCGGACTTGGCCGTCCGGCGGTTCCGCAACCACCGGCGGAGCAGGTCGGCGGCCGCCAGGACGCCGGCAAGGGGAGTCAGGACGGCGGCGCCGTAGACGAAGAGCAGCCAGGTCAGCGTGGCGATCGGGGGCTGGCTCCGGCTCAGCAGCGACAGTCCGCCGAACAGCCCCGCGACCCAGAAGAGCACCACCAGCGACAGCACGGCCGCTGCCGGAAAGTACTCGTTGCGCACCACCCTTTTCAAGGTTTCCACCACTGATCCTCCTGCGCCTTGCTTCCCCATGAGTCCAGTATGCGACGCAGAGCCAGTGCACCGCGGACGGCACGGCGAACGTGTGATGAATACAACCGCCGCCAGGCGGGACCTGCAATCTGTCAGTCCCAGGGTCTACACTGGATCATCGAACATATATTCGAAAAAAGGTGTGTCGTGGGCGTGATAATCGGTCCCCGCGTGATAGAGGCGGGACTCTCCCTCCGGCTGGTGCTGGTCTCCCCCGTGGCGGTGGCCGCGGGATTCCCGTCCCCCGCCCAGGATTACTTTGACGGGCGCATAGACCTGAACGAGCACCTCATCAAGGACATCACCAGCACCTACATCGTCCGGGTGGCCGGCGACTCGATGGAACAGGCCGGCATCAGCGACGGTGACGAGCTCATCGTCAACCGGGCGCTCGAGCCGCGGGACGGCTCGGTGGTCGTCGCAGTGCTGGATGGGGAGCTCACCATCAAGCGCCTTAGGGTCACCGCGTCCGGCGTAATCCTCCAGGCGGCCAACCCCCGGTATCCGGACATACGGGTCCCCGCCCTGGCTGACCTCACCATTTGGGGCGTGGCCACAAGGTGCCTGCACCATGTCTGAGGGGCGGCAGCAGATAGCGCTGGTGGACGTGAACTGCTTCTACGCCAGCGCCGAGCGGGCCTTCGACCCCTCCCTCGAGGGCAGACCCCTGGTGGTGCTCTCCAACAACGACGGCTGCGCCGTGACCCGCAGCCCGGAGGCCAAAGCCCTGGGGATCAGCACCGGCGAACCATGGTTCAAGATCGCGCCCCGGGCCAAGGAATGGGGTCTGGTTGCCCGCTCCAGCAACTACGAACTGTACGGCGACATCAGCGCCCGGGTCATGGAACTGCTGGGACGCTATTCGGCCTGGCTCGAGGTGTACAGCATCGACGAGGCTTTCCTGGGCATCAAGGGCACCCCCGGACAGGTGCTGGCACTGGGCCGGACCATCAGGACCACCGTCCAGCGCAACGTCGGCGTGCCTGTGTGCGTTGGCATTGCCGGCACCAAGACGCTCGCCAAGCTGGCCAACCGCTGGGCAAAGAACAACCCGGCCCTGGGCGGGGTGTGCCGCTGGGAGTCGATGGATCCGGAGGCGCGCGCACTGCTCATGGCCCGGCTGCCGGTTTCGGAGGTCTGGGGTGTTGCCGGCCGGCTGGAAAAGCGGCTGAACGCCCTGGGGATATTCTCCATCCTGGAGCTCAGCCGGGCCGACCCCGTGATGGTGCGCGACCGTTTTTCGGTGGTGCTGATGCGCACCGTACTCGAGCTCCGCGGGACACCCTGCATGCCACTCGAGGAGGAACGCCTCGGCCGAGACCAGCTGATCTTTTCACGCTCGTTCTCCACTCCCCTGACGTCGCCGGCCCAGTTCCGCCAGGTGCTGAGCGTTTACGCCCAGCAGGCCAGTGCCCGCCTGGCCCGCCACCGGCTCCAGGCCAAGGTCCTTACTGCGTTCGCCGGCACATCCCATTACAACCCGAAGGACAGGTCGTTTCCATCCGTATGCATTCCGCTGCCCATGCCCACCTCTGACCCGGTACTGCTCACCAGGGCCGCGCACGCGCTGCTTCCCGTGATCCAGGACGGCGTCAAATACGCGCGGGCCGGCATCATGGTCACCGACCTGCGGCCTTCCGGCAACCAGCCGGCCCTGGATCCTTTCACCAATCCGCATGAGGACCGCGGCATCGGACCGCTGGTGGAGGAAATCAGCCGGAAGTACGGCAGAGGCAGCATCGGGCTCGGGTTCGCAGGTTTGAAGAGCGGCCTCGACTGGAGCATGAAGCGGGGAATGCGCTCCCCGCGCTACACGACGCACTGGGATGAGCTGCCAGTGGTGCGCGCGGCCTGAACCAGCGCACCCTGGTTCTCAGTCCACGAACTCGGACTGCGTCTCGATGAAGTCCCACTCCGCCTCGGTCAGTACCGCCTGGGGGGTGTCCGGGTGCGGACCTCCCGCCTGGGCAATCCCCTCCATCACAAACTGCGGAACATCACCGGCCCGCAGGTTCTCGCGAAGCCATTCCTTGCTTTTCAGGTCCAGATCAAGCCACCACATGTGAATCTGCATTGGACGCCGCCTTTCTACGTCTCCACGCTAGGCTCGCCGCGCCCGGGTTTCAAGGGAAAGCGCAGGCCTCTTCACCGCCCTCTCCACCGCCGTCACCGCATCCGCACCACCGGTTGCAAACGGTCCCTGAGCTGGGCGAAGGTGTGGCTGGCTCTGGTGTTTCCCGACGTCGCGGGCAGACAATTGACTATGGATGCAGAGCATTTCAGCGGCCCGCCTCCCCTTATCGTGGGCATGGTTCCCGGGCAGCATCCTGAGGTCCTTAGGACCGCCGTCAACCTCGCCCAAAAGCTGTCCGCCCCGCTGCTGTGTGCGTACGTGGACGAGGCAAGCTATCTCGTGGAGTGGGATCCGGCGCGCTCCGCACACCGCCTCTCGCTGCACCCTGACAGGGACGACGACGATATCCGTTCCGTAACTGCGGAGCTGAAGTCGGCCATCACGTCGGCCGTCCAGAACGGCGGAACGGCATGGACTTTGCGCACCCTGGCCGGTGACCCTGCCCGGGCCCTCGGCAGGCTCGCGTCCGAGGTCAATGCTCCGATGATCATCGTGGGCACGCCCGAACGCGGCTTCGGACACCGCCTGACGGAATTCCTGAACGGTTCGGTGGCTGCCTGGCTGACCCACCACCAGAGCCGGCCCGTGCTGGTAGTCCCGTTCCGGATGGCCGCGCACCAGGACACGGCGGAATAGCTGGCAGTCTGCCCTGCTCTGCCACTGGCTAAACCGGCATGTGAAAGTAAAGCGAAAGTAGTTATTCGAGCCGGTGGCCAACGTGGCTACCGGCAAGTAAGCTGAGTCAGGCAGCCGATCGTGAGGCCGCCCAAAAGACCGCTCCGGAGTGCGTATCCCCCAATAACGCGCTCCGGAGCTTTTTTGTTGCCCGAAACCGGCCCTGAGGGCACCCGCGTCCGCCGCACGCCCAGAGCGCCCGTTGCTTCCACTCCTGCACATTCCCTTTGCCGGGGCATGGCTATGTCCGGTCACCTTGACGCATACCCCCTAGGGGTATATCTTGGGGACATGGAGACTTCTGATGGAGGGACGCCGGCGGCGTCCAATGAAGAAGCGATTGCTGGATCCGCGCAGCACGGCTACACGGGGGACAAGGACGCGTACCTGCGCAGGCTCCGGCGGATCGAGGGCCAGGTCCGGGGAATTGCCCGGATGGTCGAGGAGGACAAGTACTGCATCGACATCCTGACCCAGGTCGCGGCCGTAACCAAGGCCCTGCACGCGGTCAGCCTGGGCCTCGTGGAAGAACACATCGGCCACTGCGTCGTCGGGGCGGCCGCCGAACCGGATCCGGACCTGCGGGCTGAAGCCATCGACGTTAAGGTCAAGGAAGCGGCGGGTGCCATCGGGCGCCTGCTCCGCTAACGGCACACCACCACCTACCCGGCTGGCCAACCCGGCCGGCGCACCAATGAGGAGCCAGCTATGAGCACCATCTCCACCAAAGTCCACGTCTCCGGCATGACCTGCGGGCACTGCGTATCAGCGGTCAGTGAAGAACTTGAGGCACTGTCCGGCGTCGAGGAAATCGACATCGACCTCAATGCGGGCGGCATCTCCACCGTCACCATTACCTCCACCGAGAAGCTTTCACCCGCGGAAATCGGCGAAGCGGTGGCTGAGGCCGGCTACCTGGTGGTGGCCAACGAGGCGTAGCCCCCCAGCACTGAACACGATCCATACCACCAGCACGACCAGACAAGGACCGGCCATGGGCACCGAACACCCTCCCGCAGGCACCGCCAGCCGGGTGATCGAACTCGACGTCGAGGGCATGACCTGCGCCTCGTGCGTAAACCGGGTGGAAAAGAAACTGGCCAAACTCGACGGCGTCCAGGCCACGGTTAATCTCCCTCTGGAGAGGGCCCAGGTGACAGTTCCCGAGGGCATCACGGACCAGCAGATCACGGACCAGGTAGCCTCCGCCGGCTACAAGGCCAGGATCAGGAAGCCTGTTTACGAAGACCACGAGACAGCGCCCGCCGCGACCCTTGAGGCCACCAGGCCCGCCGAACACGCGGCGGCGGAGCACGAAGACCACATGAGCCATGGCGGCAAAGCGTCCGAACTCAAGCCGCGGCTGCTGGTGGCGGCGGTCCTGGCCGTGCCGGTGTTCCTGATCTCGATGTTCCCTGCCTTCCAGTTCCCGAACTGGGGCTGGGTTGTGGGCGCCCTGGCGCTGCCGGTCGTGAGCTGGGCGGCGTGGCCGTTCCACCGGGCGGCCGCCGTCAACGCGCGCCACTTCGCCTCCACCATGGACACCCTGGTGTCGCTCGGCGTCATCGCCGCCTACCTGTTTTCCGCCTGGCAGCTCCTCGCCGAACCCCGCCTGACCGAGCACCCCGGCATGGAACAGATGGGCGGGGCGGGTTCCGGCGGCCTGTACTTCGAGGTGGCCAGCGTGGTCACCGCTTTCCTTCTGCTGGGCCGGTTCCTGGAAGCGAACGCCAAGTCGAAGGCCGGGGACGCGCTCCGGGCCCTTCTGGACCTGGGGGCGAAGGATGCCTCAATTCTGGAAAACGGCGCCGAGGTGAAAATCCCGGCCAGCCAGCTGGCTGTCGGGGACCTCATCATCGTCCGCCCCGGTGAGAAAATTGCCACGGACGGTGTTGTGGCTGACGGCATCTCGGCCGTGGATGCATCGCTGGTCACCGGCGAATCAATTCCGGTGGACGTTGGTCCGGGCACCCCTGTCACCGGCGCCACCATCAACACGTCCGGCCGGCTGCTGGTCCGGGCCACCCGCGTCGGGGCGGAAACCACCCTCGCCCAGATGGGCAGGCTCGTGACCCAGGCGCAGACCGGAAAGGCGCCGATTGCCCGGTTGGCCGACCGCATCAGCGCAGTTTTCGTGCCGGTGGTCCTGGTCATCGCCGTCCTCACGTTCGCCGGATGGCTGCTTGCTGCCGGAGCGGACATCACCGGGCCGGAGCTCCGCTCCGCTTTCACCGCGGCCGTGGCCGTGCTGGTTATCGCCTGCCCCTGCGCCCTGGGGCTGGCAACGCCCGTCGGCCTTCTGACCGGGACCGGGCGCGGCGCCCAGCTGGGCATCCTCATCAAGGGCCCGCAGGTCCTTGAAGACACCCGCACCGTGGACACCATCCTGCTGGACAAGACGGGGACCGTCACCAGCGGGCAACTGTCCGTCGACGCCGTCGCGGCCTTTGCGCCGTTCAGCGGACCGGATGTCCTGCGGTTCGCCGGAGCGGTCGAGGCAGCGTCCGAGCATCCGATCGCGGCGGCCATCGCAGCGGCCGCCAGGTCCGAGGTGCCGGCCATCGGCCTGCCGTCAATCACCGGCAGCGGCAGCCAAAGCCACAGTGCAGCGCACGACGGCGGCACCCTTCCCGCCGTCGTCGGCTTCCGTTCCGCCCCCGGCGGCGGAGTGTCGGGGACCGTTGATGACCGGCTCGTGGTGGCCGGCCGCAGCGGCTGGCTGCGGGAGAACGGCGTCGGCATCACGCCTGAGCAGGACCGGGTGCTCCGCGACGCGGAAGAGTCGGGCGCCACAGCCATCTGGGTGGCCGTGGACGGCGAAGCTGCCGGCATCATCGAACTGCGGGACACGGTCAAGGCTGGGTCGGAGGCGGCTGTCGCGCGCCTCAAGGCCCTGGGACTGCGGCCCATGCTGCTCACGGGGGACAACGCTGCGGTCGCACAACGGGTGGCTGCCGCCGTCGGAATCGCCCCGGACGATGTCTTTGCCGGGGTCCTGCCCGAAGGCAAGGTGGAAGCCGTCCGGCGGCTGCAGGCCGGCGGTGCGACGGTGGCCATGGCCGGTGACGGGGTCAACGACGCCGCGGCACTGGCGCAGGCCGACCTCGGCATCGCGATGGGTTCCGGCACGGACGTGGCAATCGAAGCTGCCGACCTGACCGTGATGGGCAACGACCTGGGCCAGGTGGCCACCGCGATTGAACTGTCGCGCCGCACGCTGGCCACCATCAAGACCAACCTGTTCTGGGCCTTTTTCTACAACGCGGTGGGCATCCCGGTGGCGGCGCTTGGCCTGCTCAATCCGATGATTGCCGGCGTGGCGATGGCGGCGAGTTCCGTACTGGTGGTGGCCAACTCGCTCCGGCTGCGCCGTTTCGGCAGGTAGTACCCGTTTCGGAAGGTAGTACCCGGCCCCTAGGCCGTTCCGAACCGGACGGCCGCCCGGGCCTTCGCCTTGGCCGCTTCCTCGTCGCGGTCCCTGGCCGGGGCGTGGGTCACAAGGGAGTCGAGCAGGTGCTGGGTGACGTGCGCAATCTCGTGCACAGCGTTCTCAAAGGCCTCCTCGTTGGCCTTCGAGGGCTTGGTGCTCCCGCTGATTTTGCGCACATACTGCAGCGCGGCGGCGTGGATCTCCTCCGACGTCGCATGCGGTTCGAAGTTGTGGAGGGTACGGATATTCCGGCACATACCCTCATGCTAGGCTCTGGAACGCCGAGGATCGACCCTTCCAGCCCGGTTTTGGCGGGCACGCGCCCGTGGGGAGGCCTCCATGGGGAGCGCTGCCCATCGACACTCTTTCGGGCGGAGGGATAGTTTTTAGGCAATGGATCTTCCGGACGAGCCGGAGGCCACGGGGGATGCCGACTGGATCGGGTCCGTTGATTAAGAGGAGATACGTCATGGCTTTGTTGGGTGCAGATGTTGAAGCGCTGCGGAACCTGGGCACCAGGCTCACCAATGGTTCGAATGAAATCCAGAACCAGAAGAACCAGCTGAACAATACGCTCGACGGCGTCGACTGGAGGGGCCCGGACGCCGACGCGTTCCGCAACGACTGGAGGAGCAACCACCTTCCGGCCCTCGACAGGATTGCGCAGGCCCTGGAAGAGGCGGGCAGGCAGGCTGGCCGCAACGCCCAGCAGCAGGAAGACGCTTCCCGCGGCTAAAGCCGGGAGCACCGGAGGGCCGGACGCAGCGAGCGTCCGGTCCTCCGGCTTTTAAGCAGTCCGTCCATCTGCCGGTCCGGCTATTTTCTTGCCGGACTGACAACTCAGGAGGGCGGGTGCAACTCAGGGGACGGGCTCGACGTCGTTCGCGTGGTCAAGCGGTCGGGCCGCCACTGCCTTATCCCCGGTATGCTCGCCCGGTTTGGCTCCCCGGAGCTCATCGACCCGGACGCACAGCACCCCGCCGACGATCAGCAGCCCGCCGGCGAGCTGGATGGCACCGGGCAGTTCGCCCAGCAGCAGCCAGGCCCAGAGCACGGCAAACAGGACCTCGGTGAGGGAGACGAAAGAGGCCACCTTGGTGCCGAGCGCGCGTGCGGCCACGATCCCGGAAACGTATGCCAGTACGGTGGCGAGCACCACGAGGCCTGCCAGCGGAACCCACCACGCCGTGGTCCAGGCGCCGAGCTTGGTGTCCGCCGTGCTCATTGCCATGGGCAGGATGCCGGTGGCCGCTGTCAGCCACATGACGGCGGCTCCCACCAGAAGCCCGCCGGAGGCCAGGACGATGGGCGGCAGGGTGTCGTTCTCCTTCGCCGTGAGGAAGAAGTAGATGGCCAGGCAGACAGCCGCGGCGAGGCCCCAGAGCACGCCGACGGCGTCCACCTTCACCGAACCGGTGAGGTCCAGGACAAGCACCAGCCCGCCCAGGGACAGCAGCGTGCCGGCGATGGTGAGGGAGCGTGGCCGCTTCCGGCTGGCCGCCCAGAGCCACAGCACGATCAGTACCGGGCCGAGGTATTCAAGCAGCAGTGCCACGCCGACGGACAACCGGGCCACCGCGTTGAAGTAGAACAGCTGGCAGCCGGCGACACCGATCAGTCCAAACAGGAAAATCGTGAGCCAGTTGGACCGCAGCTGGTGCCAGCGGCCGCGAAGTGCCACAACGGCGGGAATTGCGAGGATGAGTGCCGCACCTGTCAGCCGGGCAGTGACCGCAGCTCCGGGCGTCCAGCCGCTTTCCAACAAGGACTTGGCGAAGGAGCCCGAAAGCCCGAAGATCGCCGAGGAGAACAGCGCAATGCCGAGTCCTGAGGCCAGGAAGCCGGAGGGCTTCGCAGCGGCCTTGGTGGAGGCCGGGGCAGTGGCCTTGGTGGTTGCCTGGCTGGTGGCCCGCACCGGGGTTGAGGATGTCTGCGTCGCGGTGGCGCGGTTGGTCGATGCGGGCACGGATGCCTCCCGTCAGGAGTAAAGTGGGGTATTGGTCCTGACACTACGCCCCCGCACTGTAAGGAGTCAAGATGGTCTTTGCCCCTGACACGGAGCTGTCACTGCGCTTTGTGGTGAACCTCATCAATTCAGCTGCCAACGGTGACGAGAACCTGCCCACGGTGAAGGACCTGGATGAGTTCCTGGAGCAGGAGGGATTCAGTGGTTTTCGCACGCATGACGCGGCCGAGCTGGCAAGCGTCCACGCGCTGCGCACCGAACTGGCGAGGCTGTGGACGGCGGATGAGGATACTGCGGTGGCCGGCGTGAACCGGCTCCTGCGCGAGGCCCACGCGCTCCCCCAGCTGCTCAAGCACGACCAGTGGGACTGGCATCTGCACGCCACCACCCGGGATGCACCGCTGGCAGACCGGATGGGGACCGAGGCCGCCATGGCGCTGGTGGATGTGATCCGCAGCAAGGAGATGGACCGCATGCTGGTGTGCGCGGCCGATGACTGCGACGCGGCCGTCCTGGACCTCAGCCGCAACCGGTCCAAAAGGTACTGCGATACCGGAAACTGCGCCAACCGTGCCCACGTGGCCGCCTACCGGGCGCGCCGCGCCAGCGGAGAGTAACGCGGCCAGCGGAGAGTAGAGGCGCAACCGGAGAGTAGAGGCGCCGGGCAATTACCCGGCGCTGGCGGAAAGTAAGCGTCAGGCGTTAGGAGGCGCCGCCGTCGGACCTGGAATCATCGGTTCCCGATGCACCGGGGGCGCCCGGGACGTCCGGGCGGTTCTGGTTTGCCGGACCGCCGTGCCCCTGCGAGGGCTTCCGGGCAGAGCTCAGGTTCACGCCGGAACCTTTGCCGAGGTGGGCGGCATTGTCCTTGTAGCTCATGGACAGCATGGCGGCGATGACGAGGGTGACGATGAAGGCGATGCCGGCGGCTGTGAAGGCCAGGTCGAACCGCGGGGACCTGGCGCTGCCGCCGGAGGCGAAGATCAGCACCGCGAAGAATGCCACCACGGCCCAGAAGGCGGAGAACATCAGGGGCCCCTTCACCGAGGTCCGCAGGTTGCGCGGTGCTCCTGGTTTCTGGTCTGCCAAGGTGATTCCTCCCGCGCGGGCGGCGCGATGCAGCCTGCCCGCTGTGCTGTGTGCTGGTTCTGAAGGGGTGCCGTCTGTTCTACAACGAGTAGAACCCCTGGTACTAGTTTACGGCCTTTGACGCGGCCGCCCGCGCATCGTGCCGGAGTGAGAGGCCGGCCAGGATCCAGAGGACTCCGGAGATGATGGCACCGCCGCCGGCAACACCCAGCAGCGCATGGGGGCCAAGCTCCACGAAGAACGGCAGCGTGACGGCTGTCCCCAGCCCGATGATTCCGGAGGCCAGCCAGTCGCGGGCCAGGACATGGCGCCCGCGGAACCGGATGCCCAGGTACAGCTCGGCCACCGCCGCCACGGCGAGGCCCAGGGCGGCAAGGACTGCGAAGACGAGGCTGCCCTGCAGGAAGAGCAAGGCGACGCCGGCTCCCGTCAGGGCAGCGCCCGCGGCGGACAGCAGGCGGCCCGCCGGCGAGTCCCGAAGGAAACCGGTCAGTGGAATGCCCCACAACAGGATCAGTCCCGTGGCCAGCAGGTATGCCCCGCCCGCCACCGACATCCCGGCAACGGAGGGAGCCGCCCAGAACACGGTCACCGCACCGAACACCAGCGCCGCCGCGGCCCGCAGCAGCGCGGGTTTCCACAGTTCCTGCGAGGGTGAAGGCACGTCCGATTCGGCAGGGTTCACGGGGGAAGTCACGGCTTCAGTTTAGTCTGCCGGCCTGTGCCGGCGAATTCAGGCCGGGGATTCAGGCCGCCGAATCCGGGAACGCGGTCATGAGCCAAGCACCATCCAGCGGTCGGTCCTGGCCCGCAGGCCCAGCGTCACGGCGCGGGCGCACATGTACCCCAGCGAAAAAGCCGCCCACACCCAAACCAGCGCCGCCGCGCCGCCGGCACCCGTCAGCGGGACCGCCAGCAACAGCGGAAGGTACACCGCGAGATTTACGACGCCGGCAATCGCCAGATATTTCGCGTCGCCGGCGCCGATCAGCACGCCGTCCAGAACGAAGACGTACCCGGCGAGGGGCTGGCCGGTGGCCAGCACCCACAGCGCCGCCGTCAGCACTGACTGGACGCCGGGGTCGGACGTGAAGAGGGCACCGGTGAAAGGGGCGGCCACGGCCAGCAGCACACCTGTGGCCACACCAAAGCCCGTTCCCCAGCGGATCATTGTCCGGGTCAGGATCCGCGCCTTGGCGGGATTCGAGGCACCCAGCTCCTTCCCGATCAGCGCCTGGGCGGCGATGGCCAGGGCGTCCAGCGCGAAGGCGAGAAAGGTGAAGACCGTCATGGCCAGCTGGTGGGCTGCCAGGTTCACGGCACCTTGAGCCGTGACCACGAGCACCGTAGCCAGAATGGCGATGCGCAGGCTGAGGGTCCGCAGCATGAGCCAGGAGCCCACCTTGGTCATGGCATGGATCCCATGCCAGTCGGGCAGCAGACTGACGCCGTGCTGACGGGCGTTGCGCTGCACCATCACCAGATACACCGCAGTCATGGCCCACTGGGCGATGCTGGTGCCCACGGCAGATCCGACCACGGACAGCCCAAGCCCATACACCAGCACCAGGTTCAGCACGATGTTCAGCGAGAATCCGGCCGTGGCCACCACCAGCGGCGTCCGGGTGTCCTGCAGCCCCCGCAGCACGCCGGTGCCGGCGAAGATCAGCAGCATGGCAACCAACCCGGGCATGGACCAGCGCAGGTAATCCACGGCGAAGGTCCGGACTTCGGGCCCCGGCCCCATGAGCCGGATGAGCGGTTCTGCCGCGAAGAAACCTGCCAGGGCCAGAGCGGTCCCCAACAGCAGGGCCAGCCAGACGCCGTCGCGCCCGGCCGCCAGCGCCCGGCCCAACTGCCCGTCCCCCACCGCCCGCGCCACGGCCGGGGTGGTGGAGTAGGCGAGGAAAACCATCAGCCCCACCGCAGTGTGCAGCACCGCCGAGGCCAGCCCGACGCCGGCCAGCTGGGCAACGCCCAGGTGGCCCACAATGGCCGAATCGGCAAGCAGGAAGAGCGGTTCGGCGATCAGTGCGCCAAAGGCGGGAACCGCGAGCCGGAGGATTTCCCGGCCATGGCTGTTGGACTTTGGCATGGAAACAGCGGCGGAAGGCGTTTGGGGCACGGATTCAGCCTATCGGCCTGCAGGCATCACCCGGAGCGGGAAACGACACATTAGTTGACACTTCAACAAAACTTCGGGAGAGTGGAAGGGAAGCATCATTCGGCGCGCTCCGGACCGCGTCCTCAAGAGACACCCCCCAATCAACCTGAACGGTGAGAATCTCCATGAACCAGTCCACCCTTACCACCACAGCCCTGACAATCCTGCGCGTGATCGCGGGATTCCTCTTCGCCGCGCACGGCTGGCAGAAGTTCAACGAATTCACCATCTCCGGCACGCAGGCGTCCTTTGCCAAGATGGGGATCCCGGCCGCCGACCTCGCCGCACCCTTTGTTGCCACCCTCGAGCTGGCAGGCGGCATCGCCCTTATCCTCGGCGTGCTGACCCGGGTTTTCGCCGCCCTGCTCGCGCTGGACATGCTCGGCGCCTTCTTCCTGGTCCACGCCTCGGCCGGCGTCTTCGTTGGTAACGGCGGCTACGAACTGGTCCTCCTGCTGGCAGCCGGGGCGCTGGCCATTGCCCTGGCCGGAGCCGGCCGCGTATCGGCGGACGCAGCGCTGTTCGGCCGCAGCAACTCAAAGCTCAAGGTGCTCGCATAGCCTTGCAGCCCGGATAGCCTCCCACTCCAGAAACGTGCCCCTTCCGTTGGGGTATTGCCTCCCCAGGTAATAACGACGGCGGCTGCCCGCCCGGCGCTTTTGCGTCCGGTGGGCAGCCGCCGTCGTTTTGCTGTCTATTCGGCCGGCGCCCGGCTCAGCCGGCCACGCCGGTGAGTTCATCGGGGGTGTGGGCCAGCATTGCGGTGCGGACCACCGTCCCCGCATTCAGGTCAATGACGTGGAGTTTCCGCGACGCTGGTTCGGACACGTAGGCAGTGGAACCCTGGACGTACAGGGTTGGCCGCGGGTCCTGCCACGCCTCGGGCTCCTGCCAGGCCGGCACCACGGGAATCGTGGACACGGTGGCACCCGTCAGTGGGTTCAGGACATGCAGGGCTCCGTCGGTGCCGAGCACCAGCGCCTCACCGGCCGGGCCCCGCCCCAGGGAGCGGAAGGAATAGCTGGTTCCGAGTTCCACGAGCTTCAGCGAGTTGGTGCGGGTGTCCACCAGTGAAATCCTGGTGGGCCGTTCCAGGACCGCGTCCTTGTCCACCTTGTAGTCCCCGAGCACCACCGGCGACGCCGGCGAGCCGGCCTGGTTGCCCATGCGGCCATAGGCGTCAGGACTGGAGATCTTGGCGAATTTGCCGCTCTTGAACACCAGCATCCCGTCCTCGCACCCGAAGACCACAGTGCTCTTGCCGGCCACCGCCTCGCCATGGACGCCGGGGCACTTCTGGCTCCGGAGGATCTCCCTGCGGCCCCGGCCCTCACCCAGAAGGGCCACGTGGTTCCGGGCTTCCTCGTTGCCGACGGTCATCAGCAGCTTGCCGTCCTCCAGCTCGAGAGCCACGCCATGGTGCGCCTCGGGGGCGGTATAGGTCGTCGTTTCCGGAAGGCCGTCGTCCGCCGGCGCTCCGAGGGCGGCTGACTCAAAGGCTTCCACCTTGCCGGACCCGTCACTGAACAGGACAGTCTTTCCGGCGTGCCGCACCACATGGCCCGGCTTGCTGGCTTCGAAGGCCTGATCCGTCAGTGCAGGCTGGGCGGCGTAGGAATGGCCATGGTCGCCGTGCTTCTCCGTCCAAACCCCGGCATCGAGAACCTTGAAGGAATCGCCCGCTGCCACCAAAACGTGGCGGGAGTCGCCTGCCGGACTGATGCGGTTGTATCCGTCCAGTGCGATGTCCGCGGCCGGCTCCAGGGTCGCGGCATCCAGCACACCGACGCCGCCGGCGTAAGTGTAAACAAGGCGGGGACTCGGGGCGCGGAGCTCCTTGGGTTGGGCGGGCCCTGCCTCCCGGGACGTGCTGGAGTCTGCACCGGAGCTCGGTGCCGGACCTGGGGCGCACCCTGAAAGTAACAGCGCGGCACCGCAGACGGCCGCCAGGGGCGCAACGGTCGGGGTGGGAAGCATAAAACGTCTCATCATCATGAACTAATGATAATCATTATCGTTAGCGCTTTTGTCAGCTGTGACCTGATGCAGTGTGCGCGGGTGAGGCGAATTGCTCCTGCCGCTGAAGTTATAACGCCTGTGAACTGATTGTGAAGGCGCGGATCTGCCCGTCGGGCTGCGCTCAGTAAACTGCGAACATGAGCGAGACTGCCGCCAATTCAGTAACCCTCCGCTTTCTTGCCGCCCCCATGGACGTGGGCCACAGCGGATCCGTTGATGCAGGCACCGTGCTCGAATGGGTGGACAAAGCGGCCTATGCGGCCGCCGTCGGCTGGGCCAAGTCCTACTGCGTTACTGCGTACGTCGGGAACATCCACTTTGCCGATCCCGTGAACAGCGGCGACATGGTAGAGGTCACGGCCACCATCGTCTACACGGGACGCTCCTCCATGCATATCCGGACAGTGGTCTCATCCGGGGACCCGAAGGGCGGGCCAGCCACCATGCGCAGCCAGTGCATAGTGATCTTTGTCGCGGTCGGTGAGGACGGAAAACCGGTTCCGGTGACGCAGTTCGAACCCGTGACGCCGGAGGAGCTGGAACAGCGGGACCACGCCCTGGCGCGGATCAGGATTCGGGAGCAGATTGTCGAAGCGATGAGCGCCCAGGAATATACGGACGCAGGCACGGCCGAACGCGTCGTCCTCCGGTTTATGGCCGCGCCCACCGATGTGAACTGGGGCGGCAAAGTCCACGGCGGCATCGTCATGAAATGGATCGACGAAGCCGCATACGTGTGCGCTTCACGCTACTGCGGCCAGGACACGGTGGCCGTCTTCTCCGGCGGAGTGCGCTTCTACCGGCCGCTGCTGATCGGCCACGTCGTGGAGGTGGAGGCCCGGCTGGTCTACACAGGCACCAAGGGCATGCACATTGCCGTACACGTCCGCTCCGGGGATCCCAAGGGCCGGGAGCTGAATCTGACCACCTATTGCCTCACCGTGATGGTCGCCCGCGACACCGAGGGCACCTCCGTCCCCATTCCGCCGTGGACGCCCGTGTCGGAGGAGGACAAGCGGCTGCACGCCCATGCGCGGGAACTCCTGGAGATCAGGGCAGCCGCCCCCGGCAACAGGCTTCCCAACCATCTGCTGCCGTCCGGAACCGGCGCAGCCTAGAAGCCGCCGCCCCCGGCATCCCCTGCCATGTTCGCGAACCGCGAGTAGTGGCCCTGGAAGGCAACCACGATGTCCTTGGTGGGGCCGTTACGGTGCTTCGCCACGAGGATGTCCGCCTCCCCGGCGCGCGGGGATTCCTTGTCGTACACATCTTCGCGGTGCAGCAGGATCACCATGTCGGCATCCTGCTCGATGGACCCGGATTCACGAAGGTCCGAGACCATGGGCCGCTTGTCCTGGCGCTGCTCGGAACCACGGTTCAGCTGCGACAGGGCGATGACGGGAACCTGGAGTTCCTTGGCCAGCAGCTTCAGCGCACGCGAAAACTCGGAGACTTCCTGCTGGCGGGATTCCACCTTTTTGCCTGAACTCATGAGCTGCAGGTAGTCAAGGATCACGAGCTTGAGGTCGTGCTGCTGCTTGAGGCGGCGGCACTTGGCCCGGATCTCCATCAGGGACATGTTGGGGCTGTCGTCAATGAACAGCGGGGCATCATTCATCCGCCCCATGGTGGTGGCGATCTTGGACCACTGCTCATCCTTGATGGTGCCCTTGCGCAGGTCCTGCAGGCCGATAGTGGCTTCGGCGGAGAGCAGGCGCATGGCGATCTCGTTGCGCCCCATTTCAAGGGAGAACATGACCGTGCTGAGGTTGTTTTTGATGGCGGCCGAGCGGGCAAAATCCAGGGCAAAGGTGGACTTGCCCACAGCCGGGCGGGCGGCAATGACGATCATCTGGCCCGGGTGCAGCCCGTGGGTCAGCTCGTCCAGCTCGTAGAAACCGGTGGGAACGCCCACCATGCCCTCGCCGCGGTGGCCGGAGGCCTCGATCTCATCCACCGTGGACTCCATGACGTCCTTCAGGACGACGTAATCCTCAGCCGTGCGGCGTTCGGCGACGGCGTAAACCTCCGCCTGGGCCTGGTTGACCAGATCCTCCACTTCGCCGTCCTGGCCGTAGCCGAGCTGCACGATCTTGGTGCCCGCATTGACCAGGCGCCGGAGCACCGCACGCTCGGCCACGATCTCTGCGTAGTAGCCGGCGTTCGCCGCGGTGGGCACCGTCTGGATGAGCTCATGCAGGTACGCCGGACCGCCGATCCGGTTGATCTCGCCGCGCTTGGTCAGCTCATCGGAGACGGTGACGGCGTCCGCAGGCTCGCCGCGGCCGTAGAGGTCGATGACGGCCTCGTAAATGGTCTCGTGGGCCGGGCGGTAGAAGTCCTGCCCGCGCAGGATTTCAACCACATCCGCAATCGCATCCTTGGACAGCATCATGCCGCCCAGGACGGACTGTTCAGCGGGAATGTCCTGCGGAGGCTTGCGGCTGCTTTCGGATTCGCGGGTAGCTTCAATTGGGTCCAGATGCGTAACTGACAAAGCTGCCGTCCTCCATTGTGTCCGCACTCCCCTGCAGGAGGACTGCGGCGCGTGTGCCGTATGCCGTGGCCCGCGGCAGAACCTGCCGCCGGCGCCAGTGCAACTACACCAGCGACCCCTGACATTTTTCGGTCCTGCCCGTTGAACCCGGGCGACGCCTCATCCACAGGTTTTCCACAGGGCAGCACGAATTTGCCGGAGACCGGCTGCCCGCCGTCTCCAGCCTTCAGGCCGGAAGGGAAAACTCACCCGGATGGGGTGTCTGACGCTACGTTAGCGCCCGGCCGCTGACTCACAAAGCCCAGAGTTCTGCACCTCTGTGGATAACGTGTGCACAAGATGCTGCTGCTTGTGCACAGCCTGTGGGAGAAGCTGTGGATAGAAATTTTCTTTCCGGCATATAAGCCTCTCACCTGCGGAAACATCCGGATATTGCTGTGGAAAAAAGAAATTTTCAGGCCGGCGATAATCCACAGCCCCACCGCCCCGCTGGGGATACCGGCCGGTAGCTCCCGGGCTGGAGCCGTTCTTTGGCTCTTGAATTCCAGCATTGTGATACAACTCACCGGCATATGTGCTGGCCCGTCGCTTCATGCCTTTCCGGTGAGCGAACCCGTTCCATGAATGTCGGCGAGGAGTGCAGCCGGAGGCAGCACTATGCGCAGCCGGGCATATGCTGTGGATAACGCGGATCTGGCGTTAAGCTCTAGGTATGGGCGACGTTCTGACGGTTTTGGTTCCTGCCCTTATCCTCGCCGCAGCCCTTTGGGCTTTCGCCACGGCACTGAAGCCGCGCGACGGGGGAATGTCTGACGCTGACAGGTACCGGATGGATCTGGCCAGACGCTCCCAAGCCCACTACGCAGCCCAGGTCCAGGCCGCCCTGGCCGCCCGGGCGCGCATGGAGGCCGCAGCCCTGCCCAGCCAGAACCGGCAGCAGCAGATGCAGCACCACGAACCGCTACAGCTGCCCGGGCCGCCGGCTCCCGGCCATCCCGGCCACGATCCCGGCCGCCGTCCTGATAATCCCCGGCGCCCCGACCTTGCCGCGCTCCTTACCGGGACCACGTTGAACCCGCAGCTGGCCCTGCAGCTGCAGTCCCTGGTGCGCAATGGGCAGAAGCTCCAGGCCGTCCGGCTTCTGCGCCAGGCCACCCGTTCCGACCTTTTGACCGCCAAGCAATTTGTAGATCGGCTGTAACCATGGAATCGCTCCTGATCCCCTTCCTGATCCTTATCGCCGTCGCTGTCGCCGTGGCCCTCGCGGCGCGTGCGTGGAGCCGGCGCCGGCGCACTGCCAAAGAGCCCGCCCAGCAGCCGCCCGCGGAGTCTGCAGAACTCGCAAGGGAAGCCGCAGCCAAGCTGTCCGAAGACGAACACCGGCGGCTGTATTCCCTCATCGCCCAGGGGCAGGCCATGGCGGCCATCAAGCTGTACTACGAGGTCTCAGGGCAGGGCCTGCGCGCGTCCCGTGATGCCGTGGCGGCACTGGCGGCCCACCCGCAGCCTTTCCGCTCACCGGCCCAGGAACCCAGCGAACCCGAGGACGATGACGAACCGCCACAGCGGTTCCCGTACCGGTACCGGGCGATCGCCAGCAAGGGCGACGTCACCCGGGAGGTCAGCAGCAACATGCTGAACGACGAAATATACGGCCGTATCCGCACCCTCGCCCGGAGCGGCAACATCGAAGCGGCCGCCACCGCGCTGACCCGGCACTCGGACATCACCATGAAGCAGGCCCGCGAATTCATCGCCCTGCTGGACGACTGATAGCCGGGTCGCTGACAAACGGACCGGCGTCCAGCAACCCGGCAGGGACCGCCGCAACGCCGGCGGTAACCGGCTAGAAGTCGAACAGGTCCCCCAGCCAGCCCTCTTTCTTCTTGTGCCGGCGGCGATCATAGTCGCGGTCATAACCCTTGCCGTAGCTCCGGTCGTCGTAGCGCGGCTGGTCCCGACGCGGCTGGAAGTCGCGCCGCGGTTCAAAGTCACGGTACAGCGGCGGCGGCGCCATGCCGGGCGCGGGGGGCGCCGGAGCCGGGGGAGCGGGTGCCGGAGGCGCCGCAGCCGCACCGGCGTTGACCCGGTCGATGATCTTGTCCAGCTCGCCGCGGTCCAGCCACACACCCCGGCACTGCGGGCAGTAGTCGATTTCCACGCCACTGCGTTCGCTCATGACCAGGTCTGCAGAATCAATGGGACATTTCATGACCGGCACAACGAGCGGAAGTCGCGATTAGTTCGCCCCTACCGTCCGCCCGAGATTCCTGCCAGCAGCTGCTCGAAGGGCAGCGACTCCAAGGTAGCCGCTTTGCGGCCAGGCTGATCGCCCTCCAGAAGGCGGCTGAACTCTTCCGCAGCCCGTTCGATGCGCTGCGAAAGGGGAGTGGCGCCGTCGTCGGTGTTTCCCCAGTCCTGCGGGCCGGCGAAGACGGCCGTGGGCGTGGTGCGCGTGCGCAGGTAGCTGAACAGCGGGCGCATGGCGTGGTCGAGAACCATCTGGTGGCGGTCGGTTCCGCCGGTGGCGCCCAGGAGCGCTGCCTTGCCATCCAGGGACTTTGGGTCCAGGACATCAACGAAGGACTTGAACAGGCCGCTGTAGGAGGCGCTGAACACGGGGGTGACGGCGATGATCCCGTCTGATGCTTCCACGCCGGCTATCACCTTAGCCAACCGCGGCGAGGCATATCCCGTCACGAAGTTGTTGGCAATGTCCACGGCCAGCTCACGGAGCTCCACCACGTCCGCGACCACCTCATAGCCTGCGCCGGCCAGCTTCCGGGTAGCGGCTGCAGCCAGTTGGTCTGCCAGCAGGCGGGTCGACGACGGGACTCCCAGACCGGCGGACAGGACGGTTATGCGGCGGGTTTCCATGATGCTCTCCTCAGGTTGGCCTTTACATGCATTTGCATCTATCTGCTGAACCTGAGCGTACCAGCATTTATTCCTGCGGCATGCTCCGGCCGTCCGGAACGGGTGCCGCGGCGGACGGTACACTGCCTTCCATGGTGGAAGGCTGGGCAAGCACAAGACGGGTGCCGGCTGCCTCTACATCACCAGGCTGGCCGACGTCGATCAAGCCGTGCTGGCCGAGCTGATCAGCGTCGGCTACCGCTACAGCACGTCGGTGCTGCACGCCCAGTAGTCCGCAGACACCGAGGGAAGCCGGACGGCGGAGTCTTCACATGGCCGGTGCCGCGAAATACGGTAATGCCTGACACCCGGATTTTGGAGGCACGCATGCGCAAAGTTACTGCCGGACTGTTCCACTCCGTGGACGGCGTGGTGCAGGACCCGTTCAAGTTTCAGTTCGACAGCTTCGATGAGGAGCTGGGCAAGGGGCTGACCAAGATGATCAACACCGTGGACACGGTGGTCCTCGGCCGGGTCAGCTATCAGGAATGGGCAGGGTATTGGCCCAACGCCTCCCAGGATGAGGATTTCGCCGCCTTCATCAACCCGGTTGAAAAGTTCGTCGCTTCACGCACCCTGACGGGCCCCCTTGAATGGGAAAACTCGCGCCTGATCGAAGGGCCGCTGGAGGACTTCATCACTGATCTCAAGGCGCGCGACGGCGGAGAGATCGCCGTGTGCGGCAGCATCTCGGTGACCCGGCAACTTCTGTTCGCCGGCCTCCTCGATGAGCTGACCCTGATGACGCATCCCGTGGTGGCCGGCAGCGGCCGGCGCCTCTTCGAGGACGGCGATCCGCTGACCAGGCTGGTGCTGAAGGACCAGTACCGGACCAGCAAAGGCAACGTCGTCAGCACCTACAGCCTGCGCGGGGACTGAGACCGCGGCGCTGCCGTATGCCACAGGCACGACGAAGCCCCCGCCATCGGCTTCCCAGAGGAATCCGACGGCGGGGGCCGTCAGCAGTTCAGGCTACCGGCGCGCCTGGCGTCCCTAAAACCTCGCACGCTCGGTTTCAGGGAACCCTGCTACTTGCCTGCGACTACGTCGAGTTCGATCACAGCGGCAACGTCATCGTGGAGACGGACGTTGGCCTGGTAGGAACCGACCGACTTGATGTGAGCCGGCAGTTCAACCTTGCGCTTGTCGATGCTGCCCAGGCCTGCGGCCTCAACAGCGGCGGCAACGTCGGCCTGCTTGACCGTGCCGAACAGGCGGCCGCTTTCGCCGGCCTTGACGACCAGCTTGACCGGCTTGGCGGAGAGAGCAGCGGCCTGCTTCTGAGCATCTTCCAGGGAAGCGTGCTCGCGGGCGACGCGGGCAGCCTTGATGGACTCAACCTGCTTCTCGCCACCCTTCGACCAGGTCAGGGCGAAACCGCGGGGCAGCAGGTAGTTACGTGCGTAACCGTCCTTGACCTCGACAACGTCGCCAGCAGCACCGAGACCGGTTACTTCGTGGGTCAGAATGAGCTTTGCCATGTTAGTTAATCCCTTTCCTTAGCCCCGGCCAGCGCCGGAGTAGGGCAGCAGAGCAACTTCGCGGGCGTTCTTGATCGCCTGGGCGATCTTGCGCTGCTCCTGCACCGTAACGCCAGTGACGCGACGGGCGCGGATCTTTCCGCGGTCGGAGATGAACTTGCGCAGCAATGCTACGTCCTTGTAGTCGATGACAGTGATGTCAGCGGCCTTCAAGGGGTTGGACTTTGGTTTGGGCTTACGGAGTTCAGCCTTAGCCATCGTGGAGCTCCTATTCTAGGGAGCCCGTGAATCATGATCCACGGGATGGTGGTGGTCCGATCGCGGCGGATGCAAAACGCGAACGCTTGGCGGATGCTGCGCCGGACCTTGTGTTTGTTGTTTAGAAGGGAGGTTCGGAATCCGGGCCGTTGCCCCAGCCGCCGCCCGCATTGCTGACTCCGGGCGTGGCCCACGGGTCATCCTGCGCGGCGGGCTGGTTGCCGCCCCAGCTTCCTCCGGTGTTGCCGCCCTGGTTTCCACCCTGGCCGCCACCGAATCCACCGCCACCGAATCCGCCGCTGTTGCCGCCGCCGAATCCGCCCTGGCCGCCGGAGCGCTGGGTGCGGTTGACTTTGGCATTGGCATAACGCAGGCTCGGGCCGATTTCATCGACTTCGAGCTCGATAACGGTGCGCTTCTCGCCTTCCTTGGTTTCGTAGGAACGGCTCTTCAGACGGCCGGAAACGATCACCCGGGTGCCCTTGGTGAGGGACTCGGCGACGTTTTCTGCTGCCTCGCGCCAGACCGAAGCACGGAGGAACAGGGTTTCCCCGTCCTTCCACTCGTTGGACTGGCGGTCGAAGGTGCGGGGCGTGGACGCGATGGTGAAGTTCGCTACTGCCGAACCTGACGGTGTGAACCTCAGTTCGGGGTCATTGGTGAGATTACCGATGACCGTAATAGTGGTTTCGCCTGCCATCTACTGCCTCCTTGTTCGTTCCTGCGGGATAAAGAATGAAAGTTGTGAGCTGAAATTACTCAGCAACAACCTTCTGCTCTTCGGGGCGGATGATCTTGGTGCGCATGATGGTCTCGTTGAGACCCAGCTGGCGGTCAAGTTCCTTGGCGGTAGCCGGCGTCGCGGTGAAGTTCACCACGGCGTAGATACCCTCGGACTTCTTCTTGATGTCGTAAGCCAGACGGCGACGGCCCCAGATGTCAACCTTTTCGATGGTTCCACCATCGTTAGTGATGACGTTCAGGAACTTCTGAAGCGACGGCTCTACGGTACGCTCTTCGACCTCGGGGTCGATGATTACCATCAATTCGTAAGGACGCATATGTGAACCCACCTCCTTTGGGCTAAGCGGCTACGGTATTTCCGTAACAGGAGGTTCATTTGCGATGCCGTGCACACCCGCATCCAAAATGGATCAGGGCGCAGCACAGACTTCACTATCTTAGTGCATCGGGATGGAATTCCGCGATTCGGACAGCTCTAACGCTAGTGGCCCGGAGGAAGGTCAGGAAGCAGCGGCCCGGCTATGTGGAAAACAAGCGGGAATACTGAAGCCATGACTATCTTAAAATCCGTACTCCTCTTCGCCCTTGCGGCCGCAGCGGAGATTGGTGGTGCCTGGCTTATCTGGCAGGCCGTCCGGGAGGACAAGGCCTGGTGGTGGGCCGGACTCGGAATCCTCGCGCTGGGGTTCTACGGCTTCGTGGCCGCCTTCCAGCCGGACGCCCACTTCGGCCGGGTCCTGGCCGCGTACGGCGGCGTGTTCATCGCCGGCTCCCTCGCCTGGGGCATGCTGCTGGACGGGTTTCGGCCTGACCGCTGGGACCTCATCGGCGCCGCAGTATGCCTGGTGGGCGTCGCCGTCATCATGTTCGCCCCCCGCAGCAGCTAAAACGCCCGCAGCAGCTGAAACCAAGAGCAGCCAGAACCGGAGCGCGGGGCTGCGCCCAACGCAAAAACATCCGCCCGGTGGGCCTTGACGGCCAACCGGGCGGATGGTTTAGGGATCAGGAAGCGGACCGGATTACGACGCCGGACCGGCCCCTGCGCCCGCATCTGCGGCTTCGCGGGTGGCGGATTCAGGGGCGGTCGCCAAAGCGGTGTGCGCCGGACCGCCCTTGCGGTAGCGCCAGACGCCGATGCCGACCACGACGACCGCCAGGGCCACGGAAAGCAGCAGCGACTCGCGGGTGGAATCCAGCATGACCATGCCGACGACGAGGGCAGCAATGCTGCCGATCGCCAGCCAGGTGAGGTAGGGGAAGAACCACATCTTCAGCGTCAGGTCCTTGGCCGCGGCGCCCATCCGTCGGCGCAGCACCAGCTGGGACGTGGCAATGACCAGCCAGACGAACAGTGCGATGGCGCCTGAGGTGTTCACCAGGAACAGGAAGACCGTGTCCGGGGCGATGTAGTTCAGTCCCACGGTGATGAAACCAACCACGGTGGAGGCCAGCACTGCTGCGGCGGGCACGCCGCGCTTGGAGATGCGGGTCCAGGATTTCGGGGCATCGCCGCGCTGGGAGAGGGAGAAAAGCATGCGGCTGGCGGTGTAGAGGCCCGAGTTCAGGCAGGAGAGTACCGAGGTCAGCACCACGACGTCCATGATGGTGCCCGCGCCGGGGATGCCGAACAGCTCGATGACCGCGACGTACGGGCTCTTGGCCACGCTGGCGGAGTTCCACGGCAGCAGGGTGACAACGATGGCGATGGAGCCGATGTAGAAGACCAGGATGCGCCAGACGGTGGACTTCACAGCCTTCTTCACGGCTTCAACCGGGTTCTCGGATTCTCCGGCCGCGATTGTGGCGATCTCCGCCCCGAAGAACGCAAAGACCACCACGAGGATGCCGGCAAGTGCAGCACCCGGACCGTTGGGCAGGAATCCGCCGTTGCCCGTCAGGTTGCTCAGCCCCGGCGCGGGGACGCCCGGAACCAGGCCGAGAATCGCGGCCACACCGAAGATCAGGAACAGGATGATGGCAGTGACCTTGATGGAGGCGAACCAGAACTCGAACTCGCCGTAGGACTTCACCGAGCCCAGGTTGGTCAGCGTGAGCAGGACCATGAGGACCAGGGCCCAGACCCACTGGTCGATGCCGGGCACCCAGCGGTGCATGATCGCGGCACCGGCCGTTGCTTCAATGCCCAGCACAATGATCCAGAACCACGCATACAGCCAGCCGATACTGAAGCCGGCCCAGCGGCCGAGCGCCTTGTCCGCATACGTGGAGAAGGACCCGGTCTCCGGGTTGGCGGCTGCCATCTCGCCCAGCATCCGCATGACCAGGATGACCACGATGCCCGCGGCCATGTAGGCCAGCAGGATGCCCGGTCCGGCCTGCTGGATGGCCGCGCCGGAGCCGACGAACAGGCCGGCGCCGATGACGCCGGCGATGGCGATCATCGACAGGTGGCGGGGCTTTAGGGATTTCGATAGTTGTTGGTCAGCGTGCATGGCTGCGCCATCCTCGTTTGTTGCAGGTTTTGGAAAGCGGTCGGGCCGGCCGAATGCCTGTGCCGCGCACCACATGTGCGTTTCACACTAAGGGAGCCGCGGGTGTGTCCGGGCTGTGCAATCAAACAGTTTACGTTGTACGAAAACGGGCATGCTGCCAGGTTCAGACATCTATGTGCAACAAAAGTTGCACATAGAGTAATTCTGTAACGGCGCCGAAACCTGGGGGGCGGCGGTCAGGCCGGTGCCGCAGCACCGAAGAACAGCTCGGTCACGCGCGCGAGGCTGTACGGGTCCTCCACCCCGCAGAGCTCCCTGGCCGAGTGCATCGACAGCAGCGGAACGCCCACATCCACCGTCCTGATACCCAGCCGCGTGGCAGTCAGCGGGCCGATCGTGGATCCGCAGGGGATGCCGTTGTTGGAGACAAATTCCTGGAAGGGAACAGCAGCCTCTCCGCAGAGCCGTGCCCAGAAGGCAGCGCCCGGGGCGTCGGTGGCGTACCGCTGGTTGGCGTTGATCTTCAGCAGCGGGCCGCCGTTGAGGACCGGGCGGTTGACGGGGTCGTGCCGTTCGGCGTAGTTGGGGTGGACGGCGTGCCCGGCGTCGGCGGACACACAGAACGACGCCGAGAACGCCTGCCGCCGCTGGCTCGCCGAGGCGCCCAGCCCGTCCGAAATCCGGACGAGGATGTCTTCAAGGACCGGGCCGCAGGCCCCGGACCGGGACGCTGAACCGATTTCCTCATGGTCGAAGGCGGCGAGCACAGCAATTGGTGCGGTTTCACCGGAAGCTTCCGGGCCGTCGTCGGAAGCGTCAGCATGGGCGATGAGCGCCGTGATCCCGGCGTGGGTGGCGGAAAGGTTGTCCAGCCGCCCGGAGGCGAAGAATTCGCCCTTCGCGCCGAAAACAGCGGGGGGCTGCGTGTCCGCGACAACGACGTCGTACCCGCCGATCTGCGCCGGATCAACGTCGTGCTCCGGATCGACCTGTGTTCCGCCGGCCACCCGCCCCGCCAGCAGGGCCAGGAGATCCGCGTCGCCGGGGTCGCCGAGCCCGAATACCGGGTTCATGTGCTGCTGCTTGTCCAGCGTGAGGCCTTCGTTGACGGCACGGTCGAGGTGGATGGCCAGCTGCGGAAAGCGCAGCAGCGGCCCGGTGGCGGTCAGGTGTTGGGTACCGTCGAGCATCACCAGCCTCCCAGCCAGCTGCAGTTCCCGGTCCAGCCAGGAGTTCAGCAGCGGGCCGCCGTAGATTTCCACGCCGGCCTGCAGCCAGCCGAACTTGCCCGTGGTCGGTTTGGGCTTGAGTTTGAAGGAGGGCGAATCCGTGTGGGCACCCAGGATGTTGAAGCCCGTCGTGGGTCCGGCACCCTCGGGCGTGACCCAGGCGATGAGCGCCCCGTCCCTGATCACATAGAACCTGCCGGCCGCTGCGTCCCAGGCCTGTGCCTCATCCAGGCCGGTGAACCCGGCCTCCGCCAGGCGCCGGGCGCCCTCGTGCGCGGCGTGGAAGCTCGACGGCGAGGCGCTGACGTAGTCGCCCAGGTCCCGGATGTGCTCTGCTGCTGAGGAATGGAGAGGCATGGCTCCGAGTCTAGCGGTGCCCTAGATGGTGACGTTGAGGCCTGCCGTGTAGCCGCCGGAGACCGAGCCGGACATGGTGGCCAGCTGGTAGATCCCGCCGTCCTCGCCGAAGACGTTGTCCGAATTCAGCGTCGTGTTGGGGAAGTTCCGCGCGCTGGTTTCATAGCCGGTGGAGGCGTAGACCTCGCGGCAGGCGGCGTCGGTCAGGGCGATCTGTGAAACGGCAAGGACCTGGCCGGCTGCCGTGGCGTTGTTCATCGACTCGAACACCTCGAAGTGGATGTGCGGCCAGCGGCCGTTGTACGCGCCCGGGTAGATGGTCCTGAACGTGACTTGGCCGTTGGCGTCCGCCTCCTGCACGCCGCGCAGGAAGTTCTCGTTCTCCAGGCCGGAATCGTAGAGCGAATAACGCCCCTCCTTGTCGCAGTGCCAGGCGTAGACAGCCGCACCCACCAGCGGAACGCAGCCGTTGGCGTTGTCCAGCAGGGTGAGGGTGACGGTCAGCGGCACACCGGCCGCCTTCGCGGTGGACGTGCCGAAGCTTGAGGTGATGTCCTGCCGGACCACGCCGGAGGCTTCCAGGACGTTCGGTCCGTTGGAGCCGTCGCCGGGATACGGGCCGGCCGTCTCCTGCGGGATCTCCACGCCGCACTCGGCGATCGCCCGGGTCACGGTGGGGGCGGCGGAAGCCGAGGCGGAAGCGGAAGCCGGGGGCACCGCCGTCGACGTGGTTGCCGAAGCGGTGGCGGTGGCGGACGCATTGCTGGAGGCCGACGGCGATCCCGACGGCGCGGACGACGTCCCGCCGGGGGTGCATGCGGCCAAAGCGGCGGCCGTGCCGGCGCCGAGGAACAGGCCCAGCGAGCGGCGCGACATCAGCGTGGACAGATCGAATTCGAGCCCACGGTCATGGTTGGGATGCGGCTCGTGCCGGGGCTGCCGCCCGTCGGGAGTGCGGGGTTCGTTGGTCATGGCACCCATCCAACTGCACCCGGCTATGGCCTGTATAGGGCCCGGGTGTGCGGAAGCTGTGGCCCGCCTCCGGGCGCGCCCCCGCCCCAGGACGGCGCACTCAGTAGTCGGGGTTGCTTGGCGTCACCAGGCCGGTTTCATAGGCGTACACCACGGCCTGGACGCGGTCCCGCAGGTGCAGCTTCGTCAGGATCCGCCGCACGTGGGTCTTTACGGTGGCCTCCGACAGGAAGTAGCGGTGCGCGATCTCCGCGTTGGAGAGCCCCTCGGACATCGCTTCCAGCATCTCGGTTTCCCGGGGTGTGAGCTCCTCCAGCAGCGGGTCCCGGGGAACGGGCGGAGGCGGCGCAGCCACGGGCCCGGAGCCGCGGACATACGTTTCAAGGAGCCGCTGCGTGACCCGCGGCGCCACCACCGCGTCCCCGCTTGCCACCACCCGCACGGCCTGGACGAGTTCCGCGGGCGCCACATCCTTCAGGAGGAAAGCAGACGCTCCGGCCTGGAGCCCGGCGAAGGCGTACTCGTCCAGGTCGAAGGTGGTCAGGATGATAATTCGGGCACGCGCGCCTGCACCGGTGATGGCACGGGTGGCCGCGATCCCGTCGAGCGTTGGCATCCGGACATCCATCAGGACAACGTCGGGATCGAGGAGGCCCACCTGGCGGACGGCGTCGGCCCCGTCGGAGGCCTCACCCACCACTTCGATGCCGTCCTCGCCTTCCAGGATGAGCCGGAAACCCATCCGCAGCAGCGGCTGGTCGTCTGCCAGCAGGACCCGGAGCCGTCCGGACTCGTTCATTCGTTCCCCCATTTGCCGTTCTTCATGCTGTGGCCCGGTCTGCCGTCCGGCGCCGCGGTGCCGGTCCGGGAAGTGCGGCCCCGCATATTGCCGTTCAGGGCCAGGACCGCCCGCACACGCCAGCCGCCGCCGGCGGCCGGGCCTGCCTCCACCGTACCGCCGTAGATTCCGGCCCGTTCCTTCATGCCGGTGATGCCCTGTCCCGTGCCAAGCCGTCCGGCCGCACCGGCGGCCGGACCGGCTCCCGTGGGGGCATCAACGGCGCCCCGGCCGTCGTCGAGCACGTCAATGGTGACGGCGGAATCCTCCCGCACCACCAGAACGTCCACCCGGCTCAGCGCCCGGCCATACCGCAGCACGTTGGTCAGCGACTCCTGCACGATCCTGTACACGGTCAGCTGGAGGGCGACGTCCTCGGGCAGCGCCGGCCCGGTGTGCGAATAATGGACCGGAAGGCCTGCGGCCCGGAAGCCGTCCAGCAGCTTCCCCAGGCTGGCACTGTCCGCGAACGGTTCACGTGACGCCTGGCCTGCGGCTGCCTCATTGCCCGCGTCATCCCGCAGGACGCCAAGGACACGGCGCATGTCGGACAGGGCGGTGCGCCCCGTCCCGGACAGTTCCGCCAGGACTTGCGCGGCCCGTTCAGGGTCCTTCCGGACCACGACGGCGGCGCCATCGGACAGTGCGACCATCACCGTCAGGGAGTGTGCCACGACGTCGTGCATCTCGCGGGCGATCCGGTTGCGCTCGGTGACCGATCCCAGGCGGGCTGCCTGGGCGGCCCAGGCAGCTATCTCCTGCTCGTGCTCCCGCCGCTGCCGCACCGAAATTCCGATGCCGGTGGCGAGCAGGTTGGAGAAAACGATGCTGGTGCCGGCGGCAATGCTGGTCACCAGGTAGAACTCCTCGGGCGAGGCGGGAGTTCTGGGCAGTTCGCGTTCCAGGGGTGCCACGGCGGCGAGGAAGTACAGCAGCGCCAGCGGCGCCGTGGCCACCGCCATCGTGACCAAGGCAAAACGGCGGGTATGCACCACGGCCACGGCGTAGAGCGAGAACCAGAGCCCGGCGGAAACGTTCGATCCCCACGGGTGGAGCAAAGTCACGCCTACCTCGGCCACAGCGATGAATGCCACCACGGCCAGCGGGTGCCGGCGCCGCAGGAACAGGGACAGGGCAATGGCCGCGAGCACCGCAACAGCGCCCCACTTCCCCGCACCCACGGCGTCGATCACTGTCGGCACCACCAGCAGCGCATAGCAGGCGGCGACAACGGCGTCCATGGCGCGGGGATGCCGGTGGAGGTAGCGCCGGAGGAGTCCCCGCCGCCGGGCTGCAAGCTCGGCGAAGGACGCGTCAGCCGAGGCGGCTGGCGCGTCCTTCACGGAAACAGCGTCAATCATGTGTTTTGTCTCTGCGGGCCTGCGGCTACACGTCCCGTTTCTTCAGCAGGATCATGGCCAGGACTACCGGCACCACCACCCAGGCGCCCAGCACCAGGGCCGCCTGCCAGGCCTCGAGCGTGTCCGGCACATGCTCAACGGCGGTCATCGGGTTGACCGTATTTCCGGGGAGGTACTTGCGCGCCTCCTCGAAGAAGTCGCCGGGGATGAGCTGGAACGCTATCGGTGCCACGAAGAAGAGTCCCACGAGCGCCATGATGCCGCCGGCCGAATTGCGCAGCAGGGTCCCCAGCGCCATGCCGATGGCAGCCACCGCGGCCACGTACGCGCTGGTGACGAGGAGCAGCTTGACCGACTGCGAGCTGGCGAGGTCAAGCTTGAGGTCGAAGTTGTCCAGGATCGGCACCGCCACCAAGCCTGCGATGTAGGTGGAGACCGCCGTCAGGACAAAGGCACTGACCACGACCACCACCAGCTTGGCGATAAAGGCGGGAAGCCGCTTGGGCACTGCGGCGAAGGTCGAGCGGGCCATGCCGGTGGTGAATTCCGAGCTCATGAGCAGGACGCCCAGGGAGCCCAGGATCAGCTGCGCAAAGGATGCGCCGGAGGTGGGGACGGTGACCGCAAGGTCGCCGCCCTGCGCGGCAATCTGTGCTGCCGCCCCGGGGTCGGAGGCGGCCTGGTCCGCGAACTGTCCCGTACCCCAGGCGGACAGCGCACCGAAGCCGATCATCACGACGGCGGTCGAGGCGAGCAGGATCAGCGTGGACAGGAGTGTGCGGAACTTGATGAATTCCGAATTCAGGACACGGAAGAAGGCCGGACCCGGTCCGGGGTCCGCTGCGGCGTGGTGTCCGGCGCGGCGGGGGCCGGGGGCGGGCTGCGTGAAGGTGGGTGTGCTCATGGGTCAGTTGCCTCCGGACTGGGCAGGAACCGGGGTTCCCGTGGTGATCAGCGAGTGGTATTCGACCTCGTCCTTGGTCAGCTCCATGTAGGCCTCTTCGAGGCTTGCCTGAAGCGGCGTGAGTTCATAGACCAGGACCCGGTTGTCCAGCGCCGCGCGGGCGATCTGGCGGGGATCAAGGCCCGTCACCTCCAGCAGTTCGTGGTCCTGCAGCTCCACCGATACCCCGGTGCCGGCCAGGACGTGCATGAGCCGGTCGGGCTGGTCCGAGCGTACCCGCGTCCGGCTCTGTCCCTTGCCGGCGATGATGTCCTTGATGGCGGCGTCGGCGATGATCTTTCCGCGGCCGATCACGATGAGATGGTCCGCAGTCATGGCCATCTCGCTCATCAGGTGGCTGGAGAGGAACACCGTGCGCCCCTCGGAGGCCAGGTACTTCACGAGGTTCCGCACCCAGACCACACCCTCCGGGTCGAGGCCGTTGACGGGTTCGTCCAGGATGATCGTCTGCGGATCGCCGAGGAGTGCGGCGGCGATGCCCAGCCGCTGGCCCATGCCCAGGGAGAAGCCCTTGACCTTTTTGCGGGCCACGTCCGCGAGGCCCGTCATCTCGATGACCTCGTGCACCCGCCGCCGGGGGATGCCGTGGGTGGCGGCCATGGCCAGCAGGTGGTTGTACGCCGAACGGCTCGTGTGGACCGCCTTGGCGTCCAGCAGGGCACCGATTTCACGCAGCGGTGCCTTGTGCCGGACGAACGGGACGCCGTTGACTGTCACGGTCCCCGCCGTCGGCGTGTCCAGGCCCATGATCATGCGCATGGTGGTGGACTTGCCGGCCCCGTTGGGTCCCAGAAAGCCGGTGACCCGGCCGGCCTGGACGGTGAAACTGACGCCGCCCACGGCGGTTTTGTCGCCGTAGACCTTCGTCAGGCCTTCTGCCTCAATCATGGAAGCGTTCCTTTGCGTAGCTGCTGGTGTGCACGTTCCACGCTACCGACGCCGCCCGCCCAATGCGCCGGTCTCAGGGATGATTCAGGGGTGAATCAGGGTGCCGGGCATCATCCGGTGGGATGAGCCGTCAGCCGTCGTCCCGCGGCGAGTAGTACCGCAGGGCTGCCCGTTTCAGGGTGAACTCCACCGCACGGACACCAGGCATCGCCTCGCCGTCAACCGCCAGGACCATCGGGGCTGCGCCGCACTCCACCCTCACCCGGGTGGCTTCGGTGAGGTGGGTGATTTTGGACGTTCCCACCGTTCCCGTCAGCACTGACCACAGCATGCGGAGCCGGGCGAAGGGCTCGTCGGCGGTCAGCATCCTGACGTCCAGCACGCCGTCGTCCAGCACGGGCCGGAAGAGCGGGGCGTGGTCCCGCGGGTAGTAACGGCCGCGGCCCAGATACATGATCCAGAGCCTGTGCAGGCGGCCGTTGACGATCAGCGTGATCGGCTTCTCCACGGCGAACGTCCGGAACATCGCCACGACGCCGGCCAGGGGCTTGCCCATGGCAGGCTGCAGCTGTTCGCGGCGGCGCACCAGGTTCGGGTACAGCCCGATGCTTGCGGTGTTGAGCATGGTGAGCTCCACCCTCTCGGGGTGGTCCGCCAGTCCGCGTTCGACGGCGACGGCACCCACATCCGCCAGCGCCCCCCAGCCGTTTTCTGCCGCCTTCACCGCTTCCACCAGGGAAGGCGTTCCGGCATCCCGGGCGAAGTGGTTCAGGGTGCCGCCGGCCAGAACGAGCAGGGGGAGGCCATGTTCGACGGCGGCCGCCGCAGCGGTGCCCACCGTGCCGTCGCCGCCCCATACCCCGAGCGCCCGGATGCCCGGCACCGTGGCGGCCTCCTGCATCCGCAGAGCGACGTCGTCCTCAGGTGCCACGAGGGTTATATGAGCGAGAGGGAATACTTCCTTCAGCGCGGCCGCGGTTTCCTCGGTAAAGGAACCCCCCAGCGTATTGACGGCGATGCTCAGGCCAGCACCCTGCGGGAGCCTGGCCACGTCCACGCGGCGCCTCGAGGTAGCGGGCATCGGCGGACGGACAGGCCACCACTTCCTGGTCACCAGTGCGGCGCCGGCCCCGATGGCCGAGCCGAAGAGGACGTCCGAGGGCCAGTGCGCGCCCGTATGCACTCTCGAGTACGCCACGCCGGCCGCCACCGGAGCCACAACCGCTCCAAGTGCCGGCTGCACGAGCCCGGTGCCGAGCGCGAACGCCACGGCGGAGGCGGAGTGGCCGGACGGCATGGACGAACTCGTCGGCTGGGGATGGACGAAGCGGAACACGGGCAGGTGTTCGGGCAGCGGCCGGGCACGGGGCAGCAGGGTCTTGAAAACGAGGTTGGTCACAGCCGACGCAACCCCCTGGGCGAGCAGCCCATGGACGGCTGCGCGCCTGGTGCGGCCCGGGATAACCGCAGCCACGGCCGCCACGCCGAACCACAGCTTCCCCTTGTTGGCAGAGGCCGAGAGCCGCCGGAAAAAGGTGTCATGGTGGCCGCCCGGAAACCCGGAGACGCCACGCATCAGCGTGCGGTCCAGCGCCGCAATCCAGCCGGGTCCCCGATGCAGCATTCGTCGCATTGCCCCACCCTACCGCCCGGTACAGGGCTGCGTCCCGGTACGGTTTGTTTTGGGCCAATCCCGGTTTGTCGTGGCCGCAGCAGGTGGCTGCGGCAGCCTGGTCATTCCCGGACAGGAAGCGGTTTGGCGGCGCCGGCCAGCACCAGGGCAACCAGGATGGGCACGCCGATGGCCAGCAGTGCCATGTGGATTCCGGTCAGGTCACCGAGATAGCCGAGCAGCGGGGGGCCTGCCAGGAATGCGACGTAGCCGATGGTGGACACCACCGACACCCGTGCGGCCGCGTGCCGCGGATCGTCCGCCGCCGCCGACATGCCCATGGGAAAGGCAAGTGCCGCCCCCACTCCCCAAAGTGCGGCCCCGACGGCGGCCAGCCAAAGGTTTCCGGCGAACACAAAGAGCGCCAGGCCGGCTGCCGCAGCGGCCATACTTCCCCGCAGGACTGCCACCCGGCCGTATTTGTCGATCACGGTGCCGCCAAAGAAACGCATGGTGGTCATGGCCAGCACGAAGAGGGCGAAGAGCAGGGCTCCTGTTGATTCGGAGGTTCCCAGGCCGTCCACGGACGCCTTGGCGATCCAGTCGTTGCCCGCACCCTCGGTCAGCGTGGCGCCCAGGACAACCACACCGATCAGCAGGGTACGGAGGTCGCGCCATGCCGAGGGTCCCCGCGCCTGCCTGGCGTCGCCGTCGGCGTGCTGTTCAGGCGCGGTGTGGGGAAGGAAATACCGGGGGACCACGAAGGTCAGGACCGCCACCAGGGCGGCGATGACCAGCAGGTGCTGCGGCAGGCCCACACCCAGGCCCGACAGTCCGGCCCCGATCAGCGCCCCCAGGAAAGCCCCGCCGCTGAAGGCCGCGTGGAACTTCGGCATCACGGTCTTCCGCAGCCGGTGCTCGACGTCGGCCCCCTCGACGTTCTGGGACACGTCCCACAGCCCGATGCCGATGCCGAAGAAGAAAAGCCCGACGGCGGTTCCCGGCACCGACTCAGCGAGCAGCGACGCGGCGATGCCCACGCCCGCCAGGGCGGCCAGGAAGCCACTGGCCCGGACGGTGTTGGCGGTGCCGATGCGGTTGATGACGTGCCCGGCGGTGGGCAACGCGATCAGCGACCCGACGGCGGTGCAGAGCAGCAGCGTGCCCATCTGCCCCGAAGATATCCCCAGGATCTCCGTCACGGCCGGAATGCGGGCCGCCCAGCTGGCGAAGACCAGGCCGTTGGCGCCGAAAATGATGAACGTGGCGAGGGCGGCGGCGGAGACCTGCCGGCCGGCAAGCTGCTGGGTTGAGGTCATTCGACAACTCTAGCCAGTGCAGGTAGTCAGCGGGCGCGCTCCACCCGCTTCTCGTCCCAGACGGGTTCGGGGGACTCGTACACCTTGCCGTCGGAGCCGAAGACCAGGAAGCGGTCGAAGGTCCGGGCGAACCAGCGGTCGTGCGTGACGGCAAGGACAGTGCCCTCGAAGTGGTCGATCGCCCGCTCCAGGGCCTCGGCCGAGTGCAGGTCTAGGTTGTCGGTGGGCTCGTCGAGCAGGAGCAGGGTAGCTCCGGAGAGCTGCAGCAGCAGGATCTGGAACCGGGCCTGTTGGCCGCCGGACAGGGACTCGTACTTTTGTTCCGACTGGCCGGCCAGCCCGTAGCCGTCGAGTGCGCCGGCGGCGGCCTCGCGGCCAAGCCCGGAACGGTGCTCATCACCGCGGTGCAGGATGTCCAGCAGCGTGCGGTTCATGAGGTCGGGCCGCACATGGGTCTGGGCAAAGAAGCCTGGCCGGATACGGGCGCCGAGTTTCACGGTGCCTTCGTGCGGCACCTCGGCGATCTCAACATCGGACACGGGAAGGTGTTCCCGCTCCGGATCGGTGCCGCCGGTGGCGAGCAGGCGCAGGAAGTGCGACTTGCCGGAGCCGTTGGAGCCCAGCACACCTACCCGGTCGCCAAACCAGATCTCCGTGGAGAAGGGCTTCATCAGGCCGGTCAGCTCCAGCTTTTCGGCCACGATGGCACGCTTCGCCGTCCGGCCGCCCTTGAGCCGCATCTGGACATTCTGTTCGATCGGCAGGGCTTCCGGTGGCCCGGCCTCCAGGAACTTGGCCAGCCGGGTCTGCGCTGCGTGGTAGCGGTTGGCCATGTCGGAGCGGAAGGCGGCCTTGTTCTTGTACATGTTGACGAGTTCCTTGAGCTTGGCGTGCTCCTCGTCCCAGCGCTTGCGGAGCTCCTCAAAGCGCGCATTCCGGTCTGCCCGCGCCTCGACGTAGGAGCCGAAGCCACCGCCGTGGATCCAGGCCCCGGCGCCGTTGATGCCCGGCTCGAGGGTGACGATGCGCCCGGCGGCGTTGTTCAGCAGCTCGCGGTCGTGGCTGATGAAGAAGACCGTCTTCTTCGATTCGTTGAGCTTGTCCTCGAGCCAGCGTTTGCCGGGGACGTCAAGGTAGTTGTCCGGTTCGTCGAGGAGCAGCAGTTCGTCCGGGCCGGCAAAGAGCGCCTCGAGCACCAGCCGCTTCTGCTCGCCGCCGGAAAGGGTCGACGCGCGGCGGTGCTGGGCGCGGTCAAAGGGCAGCCCCAGCGCGGCCATGCAGACCTCGTCCCAGACGGTCTCGACGTCGTACCCGCCGGCGTCTCCCCAGTCGACGATCGCCTGGGCGTAGCGCATCTGGGTGGGCTCGTCGTCGTGCTCCATCATGGCGAGCTCCGCCTCGTCCACAGCGCGGGCCGCGTCTGCCAGCGCCGGAGGCGCTGCGGAAACCAGCAGGTCCCGGACCGTGGAGTCGTCCCGGACCTGGCCCACGAACTGCCGCATGATGCCCATGTTGCCGGAGCGGCCGATTACACCTTCGTCCGGCGTGATGTCACCGGCGATGATGCGGAACAGCGTGGTCTTGCCCGTGCCGTTAGGCCCGATGAGCGCCGTTTTGGTGCCGTCCGGGACCTTGAAGGTCACCCCGTTGAGCAGTTGGGTGCCGTCGGAGAGGAAGTAGTCGATGCCGGAAACGTCAATATGGGCCACCGGCCAATTCTCCCACGCCCCGCGGGCTGGAGTTTTTGTACAGATATCGTCCCCTGGCGTGCCCGCAAGTCGCGATACGTGTACAAAAACTCCAGCGTGGGAGAGAGGGTGTCAGCCGGCCGCCGTCAGGAATTTCTTCAGCAGCGGGCCGGAGGTGGTGGCGCCCAGTCCGCCGTCCTCGACAAACACGGCCACGGCAAGGTCGCCGTGCACGGCGATGATCCAGGCGTGCGTCTTGGGCGGGTTCTCGTTGCCGAACTCCGCGGTTCCCGTCTTGGCACCCACCGGTTCACCGGGAACCTCGGCCAGGAATCCGGCGTGGCCGGAGGTCACCACAGCACGCATCATGTCCGCGAGGGACGCTGCTTCCGCCTTGGTGACCGGGGTCTGGGCGGATTTCGCCGGTGCTTCCGCGGTGACGGTCGACGACAGGGCGGAGCCTTCCGCCGTCGGCTCCGGGCTGGCCGACGGCGACGCTGAGGCGGCGCTCTCCTGCACGAGGACCGGGGACACGGGTGCGCCCTTTGCCACCGAGCCTGCCATGACGGCGGCAGCGAGCGGGGACATCAGCACCCTGCCCTGGCCGATCATGGCCGCAGCGTGCTCGGTGCCTTCAGCCTCACCCGGAACGGAACCAAGGAACGCCTCGGCGCCCAGCTTCGGGGCCTCAACGGCCACACCAAGGGACGTGGCGGCCGATTCCAGCTGGGCCTGGGTGACCTTGTCCCGGGCGGCGATGAAGGCGGTGTTGCACGAGTGGGCGAAGGCATCCCGCAGGGTCACCGATCCAAGGGAATCCTTGGGGTAACCCTCGGCATTCTTGAACTTCCTGCCGTCGACGGTGAGCGTCGGTGTGCACTGGACCGTGGAGTCGGGCGTGAACCCGTTACGGAACATGGCGAGGGAGTCCACCACCTTGAACGTGGACCCAGGGGCGTACTGGCCGAGCATCGCCGTGTTGTAGCCGTTGCTGCCCGGCCCCGATGCTGCAGCCAGCACCTCGCCCGTGGACGGCCGGAGCGCCACGATGGCCGAAGCCGGTTTGACGTCCGCAAGGGTGTCCTCGGCGAGCTGCTGCAGCTTCGTATCGAGGGTGGTCTGCAGCGGCTTGCCGGGAACTGCCTGCACCTCAAAGACGGTGCGCCGGGGGTCGGTCGCCGCGGACTGGATCTCTTCCCGGGTCAGGTCCGCGCGCTGCACGCGGACCACGGTTCCGTCCGTGCCGCGGAGCTGCGCATCGTACTGCTGCTGGAGTCCACCCGTTCCAATGACGTCCCCGGCGGTCAGGGTGCCGTTGGACTTCTCAATCTGCTCTGCGCTGGCCTCGCCCACCGTGCCCAGGACGGGCCGGGCGAAGTTCCGGGTGGGTGCCAGCGGCAGTTCGTCCGGGATGGCCCGGCCACCCGGGATGGCGGCGATTTCGGCGTCGGTCACCGCACGGTCGCTGGTGTTGCGGAGGGTGATGGCCGGGACGAACGCTTCCGCCCCTGATGCCTCCACCTGCTGCACGTAGGCTGCGGGATCCACGCCCACCAGCTTGGCGAGCTTCGTGGCGGAATCAGCGGCATCGGCACCGTCGAGCTGGGGCTTGTCGATTCCCACGTTGACCACCGGGCGCAACGTGACCAGCTTTTGGTTTCCGGCACCGAGGATGTCGGCACGGGGCGGCGACTGGGTGGATTTGCTGAGGATCTCGCCTTCAGCAAGGTTCGGGACCAGCATCCCCGGCGACCAGACGGTAAGCCACTTGTCACCGGATTTCCGCAGGTCGGCCGAAACGGTGTACTTCCATTCGCCCGTGGAAATCTTCCAGCTGTAATTCAGCGGGACCCGGGCGCTGTCGCCGTCGAGAGTCAGCTCTCCTGCCTCAACCGACGGCTTGGCCGGTGCCAGTGCCTTGAAGACCTGGTTGAGCTGATCATTGGCCACGTTCGAGTCGCGCCCGTCGAAAGCCACCGGGCGAAGATCCAGGCCGGCCACAGCGGAGGCCAGCTGCTTCGCTGCGGTCTCCGCCCCGCCGCGGCCGTCATCGCAGGCCACCAGTGACCCGCTGAGTACCAGACCTGCAAGGACGAGTGAAAGTTTTTTAGTGTTGTTCCCCACCGCGTTATTATCCCCCGGCAGCGGCGCCGCGAGAGCCACGAGACGCGCCAGGACACGGTCACGGCTCGGTGACGGAAAAACGCCTAGAGTCCAAGTGCCGGGACATCGAGCCCAAATATGTCCTTCAGTGCATATGTCGCTGCACGGAGCCCCGGCATCCCTGTGACGCCGGGACCCGGGGGCGTCGAAGAGGAACACAGATAGACGCCGCGTGCAGGAGTGCGCCAGGGTACGGGCGAGACGACGGGCCGCTGGACCAGCCCGCGGGGATCCAGGAGCCCGGCGCTGAAGTCCCCGCCGACGTAGTTCTCGTTGTACGTGGCCAGTTCTGCCGCCGTCGTCACCTTCCGGCGCAGGACGAGGTCACGGAATCCGGGCGCAAAACGCTCCAGCTGGTCCATGACGGCCTGTCCCATGTCCACCGTGGACCCCGCCGGCACATGGCAGTAGGTCCAGAGGATGTGCCGGCCCTCGGGCGCCCGGCCCGGATCAACCACGGACGGCTGGGAAACAAGGACGTAGGGCCGCTCGGGATGCCGGCCTTGCGAGACTGCATGCTCCGCCTCCGCCATGTCCTCCCGTTTGCCCCCCACATGCACCGTTCCGGCTCCTGCCAGTCCCGCAGCGGCCCACGGCACGGGACCGGACAGGATGAAGTCCACCTTGCACGCGCCGTTGCCGAACCGGAACGACTCCAGTGCCTGCCGGTATGAGGCGGGGAGCCGGTTGCCGGCGATCCGGGCCAGGGCAGGAGGCGCAATGTCCAGCAGTACTGCCCGTGCCGGTTCCAACTCCGCCAGCGACGTGACGCGGAAGCCCGTCTGCAGCACCCCGCCGTGGGCTTCGATGTCCTTGACCATCGCATCGGCTATCGCCTGCGATCCCCCGACCGGTATGGGCCAGCCCCCGCTGTGCGCCAGCGCGTTGAGCAAAAGACCGGCTCCCGCGCCGGAGAGTGACGGCAGTCGTCCCACAACGTGGGCCGCAACACCGCTGACCAGCGAAGGTGCCCGGTCCTCCCGGAATCTCAGGTTCCAAAGGGGCGAACCCTGTTCAAGGGTCCGCAGGCCCAGAAGGCCGGCAGCCACCGGGTCGCCGGGAATGCGCAGCAGCTGGTCGGACGTGGTTTGCACGACGCCGTCGATATGCCGCACCAGTGGGGCGAGCAGCCTGCGGTAGGCGTGTCCGTCCCGCCCCAGCTCATCGGCAGTCCTGTCGAGTGACCGGTAGGCCAGGGCGGAACGGCCGCCGTCGAGCGGGGACCCGAACTGCACCGGCGGAAGCTGCAGGTCCACCCGGCGCGGAAGGTCGAACGCACGAAAGAAAGGGGAAGCCAGTGCCATGGGGTGCACGGCCGAACAGACGTCGTGCCAGTGCCCGTCCTCGATTACCTGGGACGTCCGGGAACCCCCGCCGAGCTGGTCCGCGGCCTCATACACGTGCACCTTCAGCCCCGCCCGCGCCATCACGACGGCGGCGGCGAGTCCGTTGGGGCCGGAACCAACGACGGCGACATCAGGCATCTCGGGCAACCGTCCGCCAGGGGAGCAGGGAAGCGCGGGGGTGGAACAAATCGATCCGCAGCACGTCAGGGGCGTTGTTGAAGGGGCCGCCGTGGGGGTCGTCCATGGCATGCCGCCGGATGGGATCGTAGCGGGGGTCCCAGACGTCCCATGCCACCCGCAGCATCAGATATGCGATCGCCAGCATATGCGCGGCGACGGCCAGGACGTAGTACGGCATGTCGATGTTGTGCTGTGAGACGCCGCCGCTGGTCACTTGGCCAAGATACATCCAGACAGCCGCCCAGTGCAGCCCCTCGATGCCCTGCCATATCAGGAAGTCGCGCCACTTGGGACGGGCCAAAGCAAGCAGCGGCACGAGCCACAGGACAAACTGGGGTGAGTAGACCTTGTTGGTGAGGATGAAGGCGGCCACGATCAGGAAGGTCAGCTGCGCAATCCGCGGCCGCTGCCGGGCGGTCAGGGCAAGGACCGCGATGAGGATGCAGGCAAGCAGAAACACGTTGAGGGCCAGTGTGTTGATGGCCTCCGGCGTAAGGACGCTCCAGCGGACCCGCCCGGCCACCAGGTTGTAGGCGAACCACGGTGAGCTGTAGCCGGCCGGCCGGTCCTGCGTGAACTCGAAGAAGTACTTCCATCCGGCCGGGTCCCGGGCGGCCACAGGCAGGTTGACCGCCAGCCATGCCAAGGCCGCCGAGGCGGCAGTGATCACGAAGGAGCGGATCTTCCCGCTGCGGAGGGCCAGCAGGAGAATCGCGCCGAAAACCAGCACCGGGTAAAGCTTGGTGGCCGTCCCCAGGCCGATCAGGATGCCGGCCATCACCAGCCGCTCCCGGGACAGGAAGTACATGCCGAGTGCCAGCATGGCCACGGCCCACATGTCCCAGTTGATGAGGCCGGAGAACACAATCCCGGGCGCCAGGGCCACCATGGCGGCGTCCCATGGCCGGCGGCGGGTCATGCGGGCCGTGGCCAAAACGGTGACTATCCACACGGCTGCGATCAGTGTGGCGTTCACGTCGAAGTACCCGAGGATCCGGGCGTCTGTGGCTCCCGCACCGGGCACCATGCGGGCTGTGGCGCCAGCTATCAGGCCCATCAGGACCGGATACTCGAAAAGGGCGCCCGGCGTGAGAAACGGAAAGGCCCCGTCACCCAGTCCCCTGTTGCGGAACAATTCAGGAAAGTCCGAGTAGCAGGTGGAATAGAACTGCGACGGCGTCTGCCACCCGTTAACCCTGCAGTAGCCCTTGATGGCAATGGCAACCAAGGCGGCGAGTACGGTGAGGATGATCAGAACGCGTTCCACCGTGAAGAAGCCCGGTGCTACCACCCCCGGGGCGGACCGCTGGCCCAGGGGCCCGCCGATCAGCTCGGTGAAGTTCCGCAGCAAGCGGTCGCTGCGGGTCGGCACTACCAGCCGCGCGAGCTTTCGATCGGGCGGCGGCTGTGTCTCCTGCATGGTGTCGAGCTTACCGGTGGGTCCCCGCATAAAAAGGCGGCTTCACCGCAGGCTGCTCACCTGCTGGTGCATGAGCGCGTAAACGTCCTCCCGCCTCCGGTCAAGCAACTGCCCGTCGAACTGCGCCTGCTGGACGCTGGAGGAGGTCGGACGCGAATCAAGGACGGCACCGCCCGGTGCGCGACCGAAGAAAAGTTCCTGAAGTTTGCGGAGCATAATCTTTCACCTCCTTTCCAAAAGAACGAAATAAAATGAGGGCAGGCCAAATAAAGCCATTTACGGATGCAGGAAAACGGCCGTAAAAAGGCAGAGAAATGCCCGGGCGAGAAGGGAATCCGAAAATGCGGCAACCAGCCGTCAAAATGGCAGCGCGGCGAGCCCAACAGGAAGCAGGGTTCCGAATTATGGGGGAGCTGCGCAACCGCACGGTTCCGCTACGTCAGACCGCCCGGCCAGGTTACCTGGGAACGTGCAGAATCAACTGCCGTGCCCCGGCCGGCCTCGCATCACATATGGGAGGCCGGAAGGGACAGGCTCAGGCCTGGACGATTCCGGGAAGAGGGCGCGGGCCAGCAACGAAGGCCGGAAATGCGGTAAAGGTCATCTTCCATCCGCTAGTCAAAGTAATCATTTTCCCAACCTCCTTTTCCGCTCTGCCGGTGCCGGCCGACGGGCCGGACAACGTGCGCCATGGCCCCGGCAAGACGCTCTGGGGTCAGGAATAAAAGTACACCAGGATTACCCGGCTGACTACCTATTTTCGGGAAATCCTAAAAACAATTCGAAAAAAGCTCTTCTACAGTCCCCAGCGGAGAATCACAGGCGTCCTTTTATCCCAACCGAGCGTGCAGACTTTGGCGGTTCCCAAAAGGAAATGCCGGCCCTCTTCCGGTTCCAGTTCAAGCCAGCGGGCGGTGAGGATGCGGGAAAAATGGCCGTGCGCGACCACAAGGACGTTGTCCAGACCGGATTCCAGGACCCGGGCAATGATCTTGTCCGCCCGTGCAGCCACATCCTCCAGCTTTTCGCCATTGGGAACCCCGTGGGTCCAGATGAGGTAGTCGGGGTTGTCCTTGCGGATCAGGTCCGAGCTGATGCCCTCGTAATCGCCGTAGTCCCATTCCACGGCCAGGGGCTCGTGGACGGCGTCGGGGAAGCCTGCCAGTTCCGCGGTCCGGCGTGCCCGGCGCAGCGGGGAGGTCAGGACCAGGTCGAAGTCGACGGTGTCCAGGATCCTGCGCGCCTCAACGGCCTGCTGTTCACCTTCCACAGTCAGGGGCAGGTCCGTCAGGCCGGTGTACTGGCCGCTCTTGGACCATTCGGTTTCGCCGTGCCGCAGGATCCAGAGCTGGGGGCGGGCAATGTTGGCGGCGGTCACTTGGACTCCTCGGTTAGGGAAGATTCGACGTCGGCGGGGGAGGCGGGAGAAGAAGGAGACAGGGCAGAGTCAGGGGAAGGAGCAACGGATTCGGGCTGCTCGGCCCACCATGCCCGGAGCCGGGACTCGGCGTCGGCCGGCTCCAGCGGGCCGTTTTCCATCCGTTCCTCCAGCAGGAACTTATAGGCCCTGCCCACGACGGGCCCGGGCTTGAGGTCCAGCAGGGCCATGATCTGCGCACCGTTAAGGTCCGGCCGGACCGCGTCAAGGGATTCCTGCTCGCGGAGGGCCACGATTCTGGCCTCGAGGTCGTCGTAGGCGAAGGACAGGCGGTCGGCCTTGCGCTGGTTGCGCGTGGTGACGTCGGAGCGGGTGAGGCGGTGCAGGCGCTCCAGCAGGGGACCGGCGTCTGTGACGTAGCGCCGCACGGCTGAATCGGTCCAGCCGGCGTCACCGTAGCCGTAGAACCGCATGTGCAGCTCGACGAGGCGGGCCACTGCCTTGATGGTGTCGTTGTCGAAGCGCAGGGCCTTCATCCGCTTGGTGGTCAGCTTGGCCCCCACCATGTCATGGTGGCGGAAGCTGACCGCACCGCCCGGTTCAAACCGGCGCGTAGCCGGCTTCCCGACGTCGTGCATCAGTGCTGCGAACCGCAGCACAAAGTCAGGGCCGGGAACGGCGCCGTCGGAATCGGTCTCGAGGGCGGCCGCCTGCTCGAGGACCTGCAGCGAGTGCTGGTAGACATCCTTGTGGCGGTGGTGCTCGTCGGATTCCAGCCGGAGCGCGGACACCTCGGGCAACACGAATTCGGCGAGTCCGGTATCCACCAGCAGGTCGATGCCCGCCCGGGGGTGCCGGCCGCAGACGAGCTTCACCAGTTCGTCGCGGACGCGCTCGGCCGAAATGATGCTGATGCGCTCGGCCATCCGGGTCATGGCCGTGCGGACATCGTCCCGCACCGCCACACCCAGCTGGGAAGCGAACCGCGCTGCCCGCATCATCCGCAGGGGATCGTCGGAGAAAGACGCCTCGGGCGCGCCGGGAGTGGCCAGCACGGAGGCGTGCAGGTGCCGGATCCCGCCGAAGGGGTCCACCAGCTCCATCGAGGGCAGCCGCAGGGCCATGGCGTTGATGGTGAAGTCACGGCGCAGCAGGTCGTCCGTGAGGGAGGTCCCGAAGGCCACCACGGGCTTCCGGGACTCGGGATCGTAGGCTTCGGCGCGGTACGTGGTGATTTCGATCTGGAAGCCGGCCTTGCGCATGCCGATCGTTCCGAAGGCGCGGCCGATCTCCCAGAAGTTGTCCGCCCACTTCTTGATGAGCGCCACGGTCTGGTCCGGCGTCGCGTCCGTCGTGAAATCGAGGTCCGGGGAGGTGCGGCCTAGAAAGAGGTCCCGGACCGGCCCACCGACGAGCGACAGCTCATGACCGGCATCCACGAACCGCTGCCCGAGCTCCAGGACCACCGGGTCCACCTGGAAGTCGACGGTGTGAAGATCAGTCTTTTGATGTGCGTGCGCCATAGTTACTTAAGCTTGTCAGAAAACCAACCCCCGCCGCACCAAATCCCGTCATTGTGCAACGGCTCCGGCCAGCTCCGTCACATGCAGTCCACCTGCAAGCCATGTCCCGGTCATCACGGCGGGGCAAGAGTCGTTAGAGTGGACTGCATGGCCCATCCAGTACCGAGCGCTCCCGGCAGGAGGACGAACCCACCGTTGCCGTCGGCAATCGGTGCCCACGTCGCGCCTGCGCCGCACTCGGCCCCGGCCTCGCTCCCCACCGTGGAAGAGATTTCCGCCGGCGGCGTGGTGGTGGATACGTCCGACGACGAACTAAGGGTAGCGATTATTGCCCGCCTTAACAGGGGCGGACGGCTGGAGTGGTGCCTGCCAAAGGGCCACCCGGAGGGCCGGGAGAACAACGAGGAAGCCGCAGTCCGTGAGATTGCCGAGGAAACCGGCATCGACGGTGACATCCTGGCCCCGCTGGGCAGCATCGATTACTGGTTTACCGTCAGTGGGCACCGTGTGCACAAGACAGTGCACCACTACTTGCTTCGGGCCACCGGCGGTGAACTCACCATCGAAAACGATCCGGACAAGGAAGCGGTTGATGTTGCCTGGGTTCCCATCCACGAGCTTGCCCGCAAGCTTTCATTCCCCAATGAGCGCCGCATCGCCGACCTGGCACGCGAAGTCCTGCCCGAGCACCTCTGACCGCCCGGCGATGACTGCCCGGTACCCCTCTGCGTGCCGCAATATCAGCACCCGGGTGAGACGATGAAGACGATGTCAGCAGTCAATCCGCCCTCCGACCAGCCCGCCCAGCCAGGTGAAACACCTCCCGGTGTGACCCCCGCCAGCGAGGCTGCCTCCAGCGCCGCCCAGCCCGGCGAGGCACGTTCCAGCGCCATCATGGCCGCCGGGACGCTGGTCTCCCGCGTGCTGGGTTTCGGCAAGACCTGGATGCTGGGTGCGGCGCTGGGCCTGGGCTCGACCGTCAACGACACGTTCATCAACGCCAACAACCTGCCCAACCTGATCTTCCTGCTGGTGGCCGGCGGCGTCTTCAACGCCGTGCTGGTGCCGCAGATCATCAAAGCCAGCAAGGCCCCGGACAGGGGAGCGGACTACATCAGCAGGCTGCTCACCCTGGCAGTTCTGGTCCTGCTGTCCCTGACCCTCCTGGTCACCCTGTTCGCGCCGGCCGTCATCGAACTCACCACGCAGGGCTACTCACCGCAGCAAAAGGCGCTGGCGGTGGCCTTCGCCTTCTGGTGCCTGCCGCAGATCTTCTTCTATGGCCTGTACGCGCTGCTGACCCAGGTCCTCAACGCCAACGGCGCTTTCGGCCCGGCCATGTGGGCACCCATCCTGAATAACGTCGTGGCCATCGCCGGCCTTGGCATGTTCATCTGGATCTTCGGCGCCAACGTGGCCAACCCGCATTCGCTGGACAACTGGGGTGCGTCCCAAACGTTCTTCGTCGCCGGTTTTTCCACCATCGGCGTCGTGTCCCAGACCGCCATTCTGCTGATTCCCGTGCTGCGGCTGAAGCTGGGGCTGCGTCCCCGGTTTGGCTGGCGCGGGGTGGGACTGGGCCATGCAGCCAGGCTGAGCATGTGGACGCTCCTGACGGCCGCCGTCGGGCAGCTCGCGTTCCTGTACGTCATGCGCATCGCCACCATCCCCGGCGCCGAACGGCTCCGGCTCCAGGACGCCGGCGACCCCGCTGCTGCCATGCTCCCCGGCAACGCGGTGCTGGAAGTGGCCAGCCAGCTGTACCTGTTGCCGCACTCGATCATTGCGCTCTCGCTCGCCACCGTGCTGTTCAACCGGATGACCCACGCCTCCCAGGAGGGCAACCGGGTTGCGCTGCGGGAGGCCCTGTCGCAGGGCCTGCGGACCATGGCGGTGGCCACCGTATTCGGTGCGCTGGCCCTGTTCGCGCTGGCCGGTCCGCTGGGCATGTTCTTCTCCGGCGGCCTCCGCACCGATGGCGTGATGCTCGCCCAGACCCTCACCATCCTGGCGCTGAGCACGCCCTTCATGAGCGCCAACTTCATGATGTCCCGCGTCTTCTACGCCAACGAGGACGCCCGCACACCGTTCTACATCCAGCTGGTGCTGGCGTTGGTGAACGTGGTTGCCGCGTTCTTCATCCAGTTCCTGCCCTTCGACCAGATCATCTTCGCCATCGCAGTCCTGTACACCGGCGGAAACATCCTTTCGGTGATCGTTTCGGCCATTTTCCTGCGCCGGCTGCTGGGTCACCTGGACGGTCCCCGGATCGTCAATTCGTACATCCGCATGGGCTACGCCGCGCTCGGTTCGGCCGTTGCCGGCGTGGGTGCGCTGTGGCTCATGGGCAGCTACAGCCCTGTCGGTTTCGCCTGGAGCAGCCGGCCAGCCGCTTTGGTGACCATCGTCGTCGTCGGACCCGTGATGCTCGCTGCGTACCTGCTGTTGCTGAAACTGTTCAAGGTCACCGAACTGCGCGACCTGCTGCGGCCGCTGCTCGGGCGGCTCGGCCGCGGTTCCGGGGCTGCCTCCGCTTCCCCGGCCTCCGCAACCTCCGGTGCTGCTGCCACCGCCTCCGCCGGCAGCGCTGCTGTGGAACGTCCGACGCCGGAACGCGCCACGGTCTCTTCCGACACCGGCCTGATTCCCCGGATTTCCGGGGAGTTTGATTCCGCCTCCTTCCGCGCCGGGCCTGCGCCCCAGCCCGATGAATACGACGGCGCCACTTACCTGCCGGAGGAGGACATGCCCGGGTCGGCACGGAGGAGTGCCGTGCGCGGGGAGATCCCGCTTCCCGGCCGCCGCACGTACCAGGGGACACCCGGCCAGAACCCCCATTTCCCGTCGCGGCGCAGGAGGAAAAAGTAGTCCGCACGGGAGGCGCCCAGCCCCGTCTTCCGCGGCCGTAGCACAGCATCGGCTAGGATCGAGGGGAACAGGGGTAGTTGCAGACCAGGGTTTCTCCGGTGCGCCGGAGGCCTTCCCGGGCGATGCATCGCCAGGGCCAGAAGCAATTCCCGGACAGGCTAGGAGGAACACGTGTCCCACCCGATCGACGTCGGATCAGTACTTGGCGGCCGCTACAAGGTCACGGCCACAGTGCTGAGCTCCCATGACCAGGATCTGGTGCTGGACGGTGTGGACCAGGTGCTGAACCGCCCGGTCAGCATCCTGGTGGCAGGCCCGTACAACGCGGACCAGGTCGCCCAGAGCGCCCGCGAAGTAGCCACGGGTGAGCGCCCGGGGAACGTGCAGATCCTTGACCTCGGGGTCAGCGACGCCACGACCTATCTGATTACCAACCACACATCCGCCGCTGACCTGCTGGACCTCGTGGTTGCCTCCAACCCGCCCTACGTGGAGCCCTTCTTCACCGACACCCTGGGCAGTGAGATCTTCGGCCAGGCGCGCTCCCACGAGCCAGAAACTTACGACGAAGACGACGAAGTCGAAGCCGGGTACATCAATTACGGCGCAGGCCACAGCGGGCCGGGCGAGCAGTACCCTGCCGCCGCGCCAAGCCCAGCCGCCAGCCGCTCTGCCGCAGGTTCGGCAGCTCCGCAGGGACGCGGGCAGCAGGCTCCGGCACCCCAGGCACCCACGGCCCCGGCGCGGAAGGCTCCGGTCGTGCCGCCTCTGCCGTCTGCCCGTCCTGCCGCGTCCGCAGCGGGGGCGGCTGCCGCCGCTGGCGCCGCTGCCGCGTCGCGGGGCAATCGGCACGGCGTTCCGGAGACCACTGCAGTTCCGGAAACCACTGCACCGCAGCCGATCCAGGCTGACAAGGATCACGAGCAGGTCGCCAGCCAGGAAAGCGTCCAGCACGACAACGTTGAACAGGCACTCCTGCAGCGCGACACCAACCGTTCCGGAAACGCCGCACGCGGTGCAGCCGGAGCAGGTGCAGCGGCCGCGGGCGCTTCTGCCGTGGGCGCTTCCGGGGACGGACATAACGCGTCCAAGGTGTCGCTGTGGTCCGAGAACGACTACGACTACGCTCCCGAAGACGGGTATGAGGACCACGCTGACGACGCGCACGGGCGCGACCCTCGGGCCAGCAACTTCCCTGCGGCGGCCCACACCGGCACCGCTCCCGCTGCCCATTACTACGACGACGAAGATGACGAGCCTCAGAAGGAACCGCGTTCCATGCGGTGGCTTGTCGGTGGCCTCCTGGCCGCCGTCCTGATTGTCGGGCTCATCTTTGCCGTGACCAACCTCGGCAGCCTCTTCAAGAGCGCACCGCAGACGGAGGCAACGCCGGGGACCACCGCACCGCCGTCGGCTGCCACCCAGCCAAGCAGTGGAGCGCCGACCAAGACCGCCGCTCCGACGGCGGGGCCGCCGGCCATTGAAGGGATTACCCGCCAGGGCAACTTCGATTTCGCCTCCACGTACGACGGCGACCTTGGCAAAACCTTCGACGGCAACGCCGCGAGCTACTGGTCCGACATGGAGTTTGCCACTGACGACTGGGGCGGCCTTGCTCCCGACGGTGTGCCGCTGGTTGTGAAGCTCAAGAGCCCCTCGCAGGTTTCCTCGATTACCCTGAACCAGTTGGGAGCCTCGGGCGGAAGCATCACGGTCTACACCAACGACCGGCCTTCGATGGACGGTGCAAAGCAGGTGGGGACCAACAGCTTCACGTCACCTGACCTCACCATGCCGTTGGCTGAACCGGTGACCGCACAGTACGTCATCATTTCGATCAAGAACCTTCCCAAGCTGGCCGCTCCGAAGACGCGCTTCGGCTATGGCCTGCGGCTCGCGGAGATCAAGGTCCAATAGGGACGCTGCCCGCCAGAGGCGCGCGGAGGCGGTCACGATCCCGCCACGCGTAACCGGCATGCCCTCGGGCTGCCGGAGGCGGTACCCTTGTGGAAAGTCCCGTGGCGGTGGCTCCGTGCAGGCACGGGTGTTTTTGCCTGCCTCCAAACACGTTTGGAATATTCCACACTGCCAATCAGTTGTGCCATGTGGCCGGCCCGGAAGGCTGGCGCATCGACAAAGGAAGAGGTTCACCGTTCAGTGAGCACCGCAGAAAACAGCGCGTCAGAAGTACGTGATGTCATCATCGTCGGCTCCGGCCCCGCTGGCTACACGGCCGCCGTGTACACGGCCCGCGCCAACCTGAAGCCCCTGCTTCTGGCTGGCTCCGTCACTGCAGGCGGTGAACTCATGAACACCACCGATGTCGAAAACTACCCGGGCTTCCCCGAGGGCATCATGGGTCCGGACCTCATGGAAAACTTCGAAAAGCAGGCTGCCCGCTTCGGCACCGAAATCCAGTTCGAGGATGTCACCGCACTGGATCTTGAAGGTGACATCAAAACCGTCACCATCGCGACGGGGGAGACCTTCCGCGCCCGCGCCGTCATCCTGTCCACGGGCTCGGCATACCGGGAACTCGGCCTGGCCAACGAAAAGCGGCTCTCCGGCCACGGCGTTAGCTGGTGTGCAACCTGTGACGGTTTCTTCTTCAAGGACCAGGACATCGCCGTTATCGGCGGCGGAGACTCGGCCATGGAAGAGGCTCTCTTCCTCACCAAGTTCGCCAAGTCCGTCACGGTGGTGCACCGCCGCGACACGCTGAAGGCATCCAAGATCATGGGTGACCGCGCCCTGGCCCACGAGAAGATCAACTTCGTGTGGAACACCACGGTGGAGGACGTCCTCGGCGGCGACAAGGTCACCGGCCTGAAGCTCAAGAACCTGGTGGACGGGACCGAGTCCGAGCTGGCAGTGACCGGCGTCTTCGTGGCCATTGGCAACGATCCCCGCACCGAGCTCGTCAAGGACATCCTCGAGATCACGGACGTCGGGACCATCGCCGTTGAGGGCCGCAGCTCCCGCACCAGCATCAAGGGCGTCTTCGCGGCCGGCGACGTCGTGGACCCCACCTACCGGCAGGCCATTACTGCGTCCGGCTCCGGGTGCGTCGCAGCGATCGACGTCGAGCACTACCTCGCAGACCTTCACGCCTGACTGGGCGCGGATATCCATTCGAAGAGAGAGACAAGGGTTATGAGCAACGCAAAAGATGTAACTGACGCAAGTTTCAGCACTGACGTACTCGCCGCTGACAAGCCGGTAATCGTTGATTTCTGGGCCGAATGGTGCGGCCCGTGCCGGAAGCTCGGTCCCATCCTCGATGAGATCTCGGTGGAATACGGGGAGAAGGTCAACGTCGTCAAGGTGAACGTGGATGACAACCCCGCCATCGCCGCAGAGTACGGCATCACCTCGATTCCCGCCGTCTACCTGTTCCAGGGCGGCGAAGTGAAAAGCACGGTCATCGGTGCCAAGCCGAAGCAGTTCTTCGAGAAGGAATTCGCGGACGTTCTGTCCTAGTTAGCATTGGCCCTGTTACGCCCGTCTGGGGAACCTGACCGGCGGCGCCGGCAACAGAGCTGAGAAGGCGGCTATCATTCCCAAGGAGTGATAGCCGCCTTTGTCATTGCTTCGAGGCGTGGGGTGGCCCGCCGATGAGAGGTTTCTGTTGCACGCGTCGCCACAAGCTGTTACTGGTTGCATTCGGGTTGTGTTTTCTCCTGGAGGGCCTGCGGCAGCTCCCTCCAAAGCTCCCGTGCCGCATGGCACTCCTGTAGGGTAACCCTGCGTTCCCGAACCACCGCGCAAGCAGCTTTTGCTGGATACTGCAGTTGGAATAGCGACCCAAGCTGCGGGTTGCATCTACGCGACGACGTAGCAGAACGTATCCGGACCTTTCGAATGTCTCCGGGGCGTCCGGATGTTTCACGTGAAACTGTGCCGGTGTTCCTTCGTGTACGGGGGAGGCGCAGGAACGGATCCGCGCACCTGACTTTGGACACCGACGTCAGGACGCGGACTACAACGCAGATTGCCTTCCCAGGACGATGGCTCTCGGCGTCCATTGGCGAGTTACGCTAGCCGGGACAACCCGCCTGCCCCGCCCGTATCGCAACGTGGGGCGACGGCACTTGGTTTAACCTTCCGCTCGTGGTCGCACCGGCACGGTAGCAGCGCCAAGTCGTTACCCCCTTTGAAGCCGGTCAACGACATGTGCTTGGCCGTCCATCACTAGGCAAACCCGGATGACAGCGTCTGCGTACTTTGTTTTACCGGCAAGTGCCTGGACCACTTGGCCGTAGCTTCCAGTTACACATGGCCGCTCACCTGTCGACCCGAAATTATTGCACGCGGCCATTCCAAGTCATCATTGGCCGCAACTGCCAGCAGCTATTTCCGTCTCGGCCAAAGCTAAACTGCCTACGGCAACGCGTCAGCGGGTAGAGTGCACCGCATCCGGAGCAGCAACTCGTGGTGCAACCGTCGCAACTGATTCTGCCCTGGGGATTGTTTGCACCACCCTTCCTCGCATAATCGCGGGCTGCAAATTGAATTCGGTTAGTGCGGGCCATCCGTACATGAACTCCCGAATCATCGTTTCGCTTTTCCATGTTCGGCTTTGAGCAACATGCACATAAATGCCCGTTTTAGATCAACCTTTCGAAGTCGCTCTCGTGCTGGTGTCAGTGACCAGGGGGAGGGCTTGTTTCACGTGAAACCGACCCATCGGATGGCGCTATGCCTTCCTCGCTTATCGCCCGTCCAGAGTGCCTGTGCGCGACACGACTACCAATCGAGGACCGCGCCTGCTTGACCAACAGCCAAACCCAGCGGACGGAGCCCTGATGGAGCATGTCATCCGAATACCGCACAACTTGGGCGAGAACGCCAGCGATTAAGCGACGCGGAGCGGCACTTTAGGAGTACCCCTCTGCGTGTCCGCGATAGTGCCAGCTTCATGAGTCAGTACCGCCGCAAGCTACCTTCGATCATAGGAGCCATGCCATGTAACTTCGTGCGTACATTTCCTTGGCGCGCAGCGCAGGCTTACACGGCCACGGGACGGATACAAGCGCTGTCTGATCGGGCCCGGAACTGGTCCCCACCTGCACACTGGAGGTACGGTGATCGGTTCTGAATGATTCGGAGCAGGCAATCACTGAAATGAGCGATGGCATCACAGTCGCAGGGGATTCATGGTCGGGCGCTACGCTCAACAGCCGCACGCCGTAAGGTCTTCACTCCGCAGATGGCAGCACTCCTTATTTATCGTAGCCAGCCGCCTGCCCGGCACCGAGTGAAGGAAGGCAGGCTTCCCAGGGAATACGCCGCGAAATTGCCTTCCGGGGTAGCATCTTGCTTATTTCCTTCCGGGTACGTTTGGACGGACGCTGGGGCTGCCTCACGGTTCACTTCGTCCCGGCCGGAGCCCCCGCCGCACCTGCGGGCCGGTGCGCGAGAGTCACTCTTAGAAGCGGGCAGCCACCGGTTTCACGTGAAACGCCCCAGAGTGTCAGCTCGGAGACCCGGGCCTCCGGGAGCGTTCCGTTTCACGTGAAACAAGGGGAGACGGTACCCGGCAAATAGCGAGGCCACGCCCGCGATCGCCGATTCTCTGGCCGCACCACCTGTATGGCTCCTAAGCGCAGAAACACCGACCGGCATGCAAAATGGACGTAGAGAGATGGAAACTGTTTCCCAACAACAGGTGTTGTTGGCCCGCGGGCCGCGGACAGGATCACCCTCTTCGCACTGGATTCAAAACTTCTGGGTCCCTCCCTATGGCGCGGCGGATGCTCGCTGAGAACATGGCACCGTACGTTGTCCCTAATCGATCGTGCGGTACCGGATATATTCATACCCGGCCCCGTTGTTGGAGGGCCGAAGTACGCATGTGTTTCACGTGAAACCGAGGTCCCCTCGATGGACCATAGAGGCGACATCGAGGTGATGCAGACCGCCTGCAGCATTGCTCTTCTTCGGATTCCCACAGCTCCTCACCTTTGACCAACGAGCGTTTAGGGACCCGCCCAAGACGGTGACAGCGCAAAATGGTCAGTAAGCTTAATATCAGGAGTGGGTGGAAACTGCGCAGACGCCAGGCACCGACTCCGGACGCCGCCACGGTTGCCATCGGACCGAGACCGAAGTCCACGCATATGGCAGTCCACGCCCCTACCACTTTCGACTAATGGCCCCGCCGTGGGCGATTTCCCTGACTGGACACTGGCTGTCGAGTCTTCGGTGAAGTGCCTACGGGGCGCCTATGCATCAGCACCTATGTCAAGGTCAGTACAGCGCTCCGGGAACCGACCAGCGGACCCCGCCGAGTGCATAGGGCCACGTAGCCAGGGGAAGGGAACGAACGCGGATCGGCACGTGCAGACAGCCCGATCTATGCGGATGAGCAGCAGGGTTCAGGCACGCGTCGGATTCAAGCCATCAAAACTTCATGGCCTGGAACTGAACAAGCACTGGGACCACCACCTAGAGTCAACCGATCGATCACGTGGGCGCGATGACATTCAGTCCGATCCGAAGAGAGTCGCCGGGGACCAAAGCCGATGAATGTGTGGTTACCGTGGAACGGAGCAGGGCTACGCCAGCTACGCTCTTGGCCCCTCACGAGTCTGACCATAGGCGCGTTATATACAGGTGCGTTCTGCGGAGCTCAGGCTGGCGCCGTACAGTCCCTGCCAGTCATGGGTTCCAGAGTGTGGATAGCGAATGGCTCGTTGCAGCACTGGCACTATGCCAGCCACAGCCTGAGCTTTGAAATGCTCGCGTTCAGCCCTGGATGGGTCCTGGAGTGAGACGCAGCCGGGACGCCATGCCGACACGGCACCCGGCCAATTTCCAGTATTTTGCCACTTTAGTGAAAGATGTCGTGGATGTGATGAGCTGACCGCTGGTGCTGCCCCTACTTACGTAGTCGATTCACCGCGCACGTTTCATTCAGCAGACCGACCTTCCTCATACAAGGTTGAAGCCGTGGGACGGGAATGTTTCCGCTTCTATGCACCGATTTTCCTGGTCGCGACATGACTTTATTCACACTCTTATCCACAGCAGTATCCACATGGTTATCCACCGTGTTATCCACAGGAAGCTGGTCGTTGTGCGCTGCTTGTGATTTTTCCCATGGGAGTGTGGGGCTGCGGCGCGATGAGCCAGCCTAGAGCACGCGCAGTCGCCATTGCGGCGGTGGCGAGCGGCAACGCCGCAGGGCGGGAGAAGTGTGCCCAAAATCACTGAGCCCGCAACCGGATCCGCTAGTGAGCCGCGGTTTATGTACCTGATCGCGGCGACTGCTCGCTGCGTCGATAACTGCAGCGGAGCTGTTTCACGTGAAACGACCGCGATCCAGCCAAGTGCCCGTCGAATGGGTAACCAAGTTTCCGGTAAGTCGGGGGACGAGCGCAGTCGGTGGAAGCAAATATCCCCAGCGTTATCCACAACGATATCCACAGAGATATCCACCGCATTTTCCACCTCCCACACCCCAAGTTCCGGGCCCCCAGCTGCCGCGCGCAGAGGCGAGCGGCCAGACCCATCGCCACACATACTCCTCAGTTATTGATGTTGCCCCCCACGGGTCCTAGGAAAGCCAAGGCGTACTTCTGGTTCTAGGCGCGCCGGCAAAACCCAACATCTGCTCCAGGCTGATCACTATGCGCATTGGCGAGTGACCTTAAGCAGCGATGGAAGGACAAAGATCAGGGACGCCGCAGGGCGAAGACGGCCCAGCGGACCCGCCTGGGCCCACAACACGAATCGAAAATCTTCTGGTGCTTGAGTCACCGGTAGTGCCGCATCGTCGATATTTTGCTGCCCTCAACGAGCTCCGGATCCGGAGAGCGCGGCATTCCGGCCGGGAGAGAGTGGCTTGCCGGCTGGCAGTTGCTACTCCTCGCTTTGCAGGACCGGTCTCTCCGCTACGGCGCTGGCCCCGTGGGCCGGCGGTTTCACGTGAAACCAAGCTCCCGGCGAGAGGGGAGTCCAAAGAGCTAGTGCACCCATATGAAGAACGACCGTCCGACCGATTTGTTCGTTATGGTGACCGACGAACGCCACGAGACTACTTCTGGGCCTTCGCGCAAGTGCCCGGACTCGGGCAGCTAGCAAACTGAGCAACGCGTGGGTGGTTGTCACTGATCCAAAAGTGCGACTGCAGAGAAACCCGGTACGCATGCGCTCGAGCTCCAGACGGGTACATCTGGCAGCCAGTGTCTGCGGGACCACCGTGACCACTCGCGATCCTTGGGTGCAGGCAAGAAGCCTCGGCGTGAGCTTTCCCCGAGTGACGTCCGGGCAGCGCCGGCGAATCCGCGATGGACTAGGTGACCGCTTTGTCAGGGCTGTAGCCCGTGTATTGAATGCCTCTCACTCCTGAACAATTTGCCGGTTAGCGGCAGTGAGACTCGGGGAGTTTCACGTGAAACGTTGACAGCCATGCCCGGGGGAGCCTTAGATCCAGCAACGCCGAGCCGGACGAGAATTCAACAGACACCGGACCCCCGACAACCTGGCACAGTTCTAAGAAAGACCTACGCAGGCCCCATGCGACCCCTTCCAGCGCTGGTCCCGAAGGTGGGGAGCTGTAGGGTCAGCTTCTCCGCTTGCGAACGGCGTCCCGCGGTGATCTCTGCAAGAGCCGGCAATTCCGTATGAAGGGACCTACCCGTGCGCTGGACTCGTTCACCCTGCACGCGAATTCAGCGATTCCGCACCTATCGGACGCGGTACATCTCACATGCACACCATCCAAGCCATCAGCCCCGGACGGCAAATCTGCGCCGACTGGCCTTCCTGTACTTAGGTCAGGAAGCTACATGGGCTCTAAGCAATCGGGCCCGCAGGCACTCTGCCGGTTAGGGGCAGAACCGTGGTCCCGAATCCCTCAGCGGCCCACTGGTGTGCGCTTGGGCGAGAACGCTGCAAATTCCCCACTGGAAAGGACCATAACCCAGCCGGGGGACCAGGCCTAGCCCCACGAATCGCACCCTGCTAATCGCTCATACTAGGGCCAATCTACTACATAGTGTCAGCACAACATCTGCAATCGTTGTGGTTACAAGGGCGTGGGATCGCGCGCTTGGCAAGTGCACACCCTCGCAACGTCGCCGGTAAGTATTGTTGTGAATCCGAAGAGAACACGAAGAAGGGTCCCATGCCCCATACAGGATCGGGCGACCAGTGGCTCGTGAAATCAGAATTGCATCGAGCTTCGGCGTCTGCGTCTTTATCCCGCGATGTCACTAGGGATCGCCGATGCTGGCGCGGTTTCACGTGAAACCCCATGAGACAGAGCCGTGGGACGTTTAGTCGTCCTGCGCCAGGCTGATCTTCGTGAGAGCACATTTTTTCTCTGCGATCCGAACCCACGCGCTATCCCGCGAACACTCGAACCAGGTCCTCCACGGAGTTCTACCCTCGTGGAGCAAGACGCGACATCAACCCTATCTAGCGACTACAGGGGCCAGAGACTGCGTTCTGGAGCGCCAGCAGCGGCCGCTACGAGTAGTCCCGGTACAGTGATAACGTTTGGCGAAGCGCTCAAGCGACAGTCCTAGGAAGCGGGAGCTCGAAGCGGTTTCACGTGAAACGATGGTCCATAAGACCCCGTGGCGGCTCCGTGGACCCGTACACACGGACTCGACCCTAACAGCATTCGCTCATGAGCATCGGGGCTCAAGCGAGCAACCCGCATGGCGACCTATGCGGTTCGATCTGCAGTCTCGCAGCATTTATCAATTCGCATTTGGCCACATGCCCGGTGGTGCTTCGATGCTGCCGGTTGTACCAGCGAAGACGCGCCCAGATCTCGCCAGAGGTAGTACCTCCTCGTTTCACGTGAAACGGGGAAGCGAAAGAACCGAGCGGATCAAGACTGGACGGGTTGACCTGAGCATAGGTCCGCGATCGAACGACGTGCAGCATGACTGGCACGCAGGAGAAGAACGATTAGATGCCCACATAGCTTCCATGCTCGAAACATGGGAAAGTCCTTGGCAGGATCACAGAAAGCACATGCGGTTTTCCGCTGTGCTGTAACCCCTCGCCTACGCATTGCCTGGCCATCATGCTGCGCCAACGTCCGCGCGCAATCTTCTACCATCTGGGGCTAGGAGAGGCACAGGAAGCGCCGTGTGGCGCTGCCCCGGATAGAACCATCACCGGCGCCAACATGGCCGAGATACACCTCCAGGACCCGGAAGGACTCATATGCCTTGGCGTAGGTTGCCGGCGGCCACATCCAGCAGCGATGGCGGCAGCACGAGTGCAAGAGCACAACTCGCGCCGGTACCGGGACAGCGCATACAAAAGAAAGGGCCCGTTCAGCAGAACGGGCCCTGATTCTCGAGTGATTCTTTAGTTGTCTGAACCGGGCGCCAGAACGTCCATGATTCGGTTGAGGTCCTCGACGCTGGCGAACTCAATGCTTACGCGGCCCTTGCGCGCGCCCAGCGAGATCTTCACATTGGTGTCCAGCCTGTCCGAGAGCGACGAGGCCAGGTAGTCCAGCCGCTCGTGGCGTGCCCCCGGACGGGGGATGTTGTTCTTGGCCGGCGTCGCGGGCTCACGGTGCAGGGTAACCGCTTCCTCAGTGGCACGAACCGACATGCCCTCAGCGACGATCTTCTGGGCCAGGCGTTCCATGGACGCTGCATCCGGAAGCGACAGCAGCGCCCGGGCATGGCCTGCCGAAAGCACGTTGGCTGCCACCCGCCGCTGTACCAGCGGCGGCAGCTTCAGCAGGCGGAGAGTGTTGGACACCTGCGGGCGGGAACGTCCGATCCGGTCGGCGAGCTGTTCGTGCGTGGTACCGAAGTCCTCCAGCAGCTGCTGGTACGCGGCCGCTTCTTCGAGGGGATTGAGCTGGCTGCGGTGCAGGTTCTCGAGAAGTGCATCGCGAAGCAGGTCATCATCGGTAGTGTCACGGACAATTGCCGGGATCGTGGAGAGTCCGGCAGCCTGTACCGCCCGCCAGCGACGCTCACCCATCACCAGCTCATATGGTTCTCCACCCTTTTCGGTTGAAGTACGCACCACAATTGGTTGGAGGACGCCGATTTCACGAACAGAGTGAACAAGCTCCGCCATATCGTCCTCATCGAAGACGGTGCGGGGCTGTTTGCGGTTCGGATGGATGTCCGTGACTGGGATTTCAGCGAACCGGACACCTGGCACCTCGACGAGCTCTACGTCGTTGCCGGAAACGTCAGCGGGCTCTGCCTTGCGCCCGGTGGCAGCATTCCCGGCGGCAGCAACAACATTGGAGGGCACAGCGGCGGGGGATGACTCCGACCCGGCCTGCGGCTTCTCCGCGTCCTTGGACGGAGCCGGCGGTTGGGCGCCAGCGGCCGGTGCGTCCTTAGGTCCGGCCGCCTCGGCCGTCCCAGAGCTAGTTGCCGTGGGCTTACCGCCCGCGGACTTAGCCGCCGCGGACTTGGCAGGCGACGACTTCGCGCCGTCATCAGTGGTCTTCGACTCCGCGTCCGCAGGAGCTGCAGCAGAAGCCTTACGTCCGGATCGGCGTGCCGGGCCGTCGCTGAGGACAGACTTGTCCGGTTCCGCGGACGGAAGGGGCTCGGCCGTTTTCCGCGCCTCGGGGAAGAACAGATCCACAGGGCGCGACGGAGCTGCTCCGTTACCCGAAGCGCCTGCGGAAGCGGAACTTGGAATGAGTGCGCCAAGACCGCGACCGAGCCCGCGTCGCTTATCGCTCATGGATGATTCCCTCCATCGGAAGAGCCCGGCCATGCCGGGCTCCGGCTGTTGCTGTGTTTGGAAAATTCTAACGCTCAGCGATTTCCGCTGCGGCTTCCAGGTAGGACAACGCGCCGCTGGAGGATGGGTCGTAGGTCATGACCGTCTGCTGGTAGCTCGGCGCTTCGGAGATCCGCACGGAGCGCGGCACCACAGCATCAAGGACCTGGTCCGGGAAGTGCTGCCGGACCTCAGCTGCCACCTGGGCTGCCAGGTTGGTCCGGCCGTCGTACATGGTCAGCAGAATCGTGGAGACCTCCAGTTCCGCATTCAGGTGCTTCTGGATCATCTCGATGTTCTTCAACAGCTGGCTCAGTCCCTCGAGTGCGTAGTACTCGCACTGGATGGGAATGAGTACCTCGCTGGCGGCGCAGAAGGCGTTGACGGTCAGCAGCCCCAGGCTGGGCGGGCAGTCAATGAAGATGTAGTCGAGCCGCTGCTCGCCCTTTTTCTGGCGGGCTTTGGCATAAACGTCGATGGCGCGGCGGAGCCGCTGCTCGCGCGCCACCAGCGAGACCAGTTCAATTTCAGCGCCGGCCAGGTGAATGGTGGCCGGAGCGCAAATGAGGTTGCTGATGTCGGGGCACTGGGCAACCACATCCTCAAGCGCAACGTCATTGATCAGAACGTCGTAAATGCTGTCGACGTCGGCGTGGTGCTCAATCCCCAGGGCAGTCGACGCATTGCCCTGCGGGTCGATATCAATCACCAGGACGTTCAGGCCGGCAGCCGCAAGCGCGGCGGCGATATTGACCGTAGTGGTGGTCTTTCCCACACCACCTTTTTGGTTTGAAACTGTGAAGATCCGTGTCTTCTCAGGCTTCGGCAAGGTGCGGCCAAGCAGCCGCTCACGGCGCCTGTTCTCGTGGGCCAGTTCGCGGGCGATGGGGCTGGAGTCGTCCAGTGTATCCAGAACATTGCCGCGGGTCGCGGTTTCACGTGAAACCTTCGAAGTGCTGGTGCCAGCAACCGGATTGGTTTGGTTCACTGTCGTAGCGACCGGCGATACGCCAAAGGCCCGCGCCGACCCCAAGGACACAAACGGGGGAATCCGCTGCGTGGAGGTTTCGCTACTGGTCACTGGGACACACTCACTCTCGTTCGGCTTTCACTGCCGTTCTCTAGCCTAACCGCTACACCCTATGGACCCGCGGCACCGTGCGGGGCTAGGCGCTCTTTTGGGTCTTCTTAACTACGATCCGGACCACCGTGGTGGGTTCCTCGAGCAGGTTCTGGCCTACGGTGACCACCGAGGTCTCCACCCCGCCGAGCTTGCGGATGGCTTTGGCGGCCTTCTCGATCTCCTCTGCGGCGCTGCGGCCCTTGATGGCAACAACTTCACCCTCGCCGCCGAGCAGCGGAATGGTCAGGCCTGCGAGGTTGCTCAGGGCGGAGACTGCCCGGGCGGTCACGACGTCGGCCGTCACCATTCCCACGGCGAGCTCGGCTCGCGTACGCATGATGGTGACGTTGCTCAAGCCGAGGTCATCAACCACTTCCTGCAGCCAGATCACCCGGCGTTCCAGAGGCTCGATGAGGGTCAGCTCAAGGTCAGGGCGGGCGATGGCCAGGCAAAGGCCCGGCAGGCCGGCGCCGCTTCCGACGTCGGCCACGTGGCTTCCCTGGGGAATTTCACTTTCGATGACCGCACAGTTCAGGACGTGCCGTCCCCAGAGCCGGGGGATCTCCCGCGGGCCAATAAGTCCGCGCTCGGTCCCGGATGTCGCAAGGTGTTCAACGTACCGTTCAGCAAGCTCCAGACGGTCGCCGAAGATCTTCTCCGCGGCCTGGCGCTCGGCTGCCGTAATTTCAACCATCAGTAAGTCAGCCAGCGGTTCAGTCGGCGGAAACGACGATGTGCCGGCCGGCACCCTCGCCCTCGGACTCGCTGACGAAGCCAAGGTCAGCAACGGCGTCGTGGACGATCTTCCGTTCGTAGGCACTCATCGGCTCCAGTGCCACGGCCTCACCGGTTTCCTTCACGGTGGCGACGGCGTCCTCGGCGATTTTGTGCAGGTGGCCCGCGCGTTCCTTGCGGTAGCCGTTGATGTCGAGCACCAGGCGTGAGCGGTTCTCCGTCGCGGAGAGAACGGACAGGCGGGTGAGTTCCTGAAGAGCCTCCAGCACCTCGCCGTCGCGTCCCACGAGGCTCTCGAGCCCGGCAGACTCTTCCTCGGTCACGATCGAGATGTATGTGCGTCCGTTGCGGACCTCAATGTCAATGTCGCCGTCGATGTCGGCGATGTCGAGCAGTTCCTCAAGGTAGTCGGCGGCTACGTCGCCTTCCTCTTCCAGGCGGCTGGCCGACGTTCCCTTGCCGGCGTTCACGGTCCCGGCGGCGGATTCCTGGTCTTCGCTGGCATCAGCGGAAAGTGCGTGTTCAGAGCTCTCAACAGACATTACTTCTTCTTCCTGTTCTTACGTTGTGGCTGAATGCGCTGCGTCCGGGCCTGCGCAACCGCAGCGGCGGCAGCCGCTTCCGCTTCGGCGTCGGCCTTCTTGCCTCCCAGGATGGGAAGGGCCGGAAGGCCCTTGGCGGCACGGCGCTCGGCGAGGGCCTTGGCGGCCGGGGATCCCGGCGTCGGCATGCGGCGGATGACAAAGAACTGCTGGCCCATGGTCCACAGGTTGGTGGTGGTCCAGTAGATCAGGACACCGATGGGGAAGTTGATGCCGCCCACACCGAAGACGATAGGCAGGATGTATAGCATCATTTTCTGCTGGCGCATGAACGGGCTGGCCATGGCCTCTTCGGACATGTTCTTCGCCATGATCTGCTTCTGTGTGATGAACTGCGAGGCCGTCATGGCCAGGATCATGATGATGGAGAGAATCCACACGGCCACCACGTTGCCGCCCGGGGGCGTGCCGTGGAGCAGGGTCGCGGACAGCGGAGCACCGAAGATGCTGGACTTGTCGAACTGCTGTACCTGATTGGCGCTCATGGCACCGATTCCCTGACCGCTGGCGCTGGCATTCGAAACGCCGGACAGCACCTGGAACAGCGCGAAGAAGAACGGCATCTGGATCAGCATCGGCAGGCAGGCCGAGAACGGGTTGGTCCCGTGCTTCTTGTACATGGCCATCTGCTCCTGCGCCATGGCCTGGCGGGAGAGCTGGTCGGTCTTGCCCTTGTACTTGTCCTGCAGCTTCTTCAGGTCCGGCTGCAGCAGCTGCATGCCACGCTGGGCTTTGATCTGCTTGACGAACACGGGAATCAGGGCGGCGCGGATCACCAGCACCAGGCCGATGATGGACAGGGTCCAGGTCCAGCCGGAGGCGGCTGGCATTCCAATCGCGGTCAGGCCCTCGTGGAAGCCCACCATGATGATGGACACAAGCCACTTGAACGGAAACATGATTGTTTCAAAGAAGTCCATACGATATCCCTATTCGTCAGGCCGCAGCGCGGCCTTCTTCATCAGTCTGAGCAGCCAGGTACTTGTCCGGGTTGTTCAGCACAACAATTCTGGGGGTCCGGTTTTCAGGCCATACCCGGTGGCCGGCGGGGACATGGTCCACGCCGCCGGCGTTCCACGGGTGACAGCGTGCCAGGCGCCTGGCCGCGAGCCAGCTGCCCTTGACAGCGCCGTGGACTGTAACTGCTTCAAGCGCATACGCCGAGCAGGAGGGAAAGAAGCGGCAGACCTGGCCGTACAAGGGCGAAACCACCTTGCGGTAGGCCAGGAGCAGAAGAATAAGGATGTTTCGGGGCAGGTTCCAGATAAAACTGCCCGCGGCCGCTGCTGCGGACTTGGGGGAACGGACGACGGCGGCAGTCGGGTCAAGCACGCTGTGTCCCTTCCTGTGTTGTTGCGTCCGGTTGCGTTCCGGCTGGCTTTTTTCCGGTCACCGCCGGAAGGCGGCCAGCCAGCCGCCTCATGGTGTTTTCCAAGGCGGCGTTGTAGTCCGCCAGGAGCTCATCCCAGCTGGCTGTTGCGGAAGCGGGCAAAGCACGCACCACAATAGCGAATCCGGTGCCGTACTCGCGCAGCGAGACAGCGCCGGCTTCTCTAAGTCTCCTCTTAACGAGGTTCCTGGCAACAGCGTTCCCGACAGCTTTGGAAACGATGAAGCCTATGCGGGTGGGCTCATCGGCTCCAATAGTTGCCGTATATAACACTACGTTCCGGCGTCCATTGCGGACGCCGGAACGTACAGTTGTTGAAAAATCGGTTGAAGTCCTCAGGCGGTTCCGGGTGGCAAGCACCGCTAATCTCGCAGAAGGAAAAAGACCGACAAGTCAGTATTTAAGCCGACAGTTCGGTGCGGCCCTTGCCACGGCGGGCGGCCAGGATGGCGCGGCCGGCACGGGTGCGCATACGAAGGCGGAAGCCGTGCTTCTTGGCCCGACGGCGGTTATTCGGCTGAAAAGTCCGCTTGCTCACGTTAGTTACTCCAGTGGATCAAAGGTGCGCCCACCCGATCAGTAAGGGGAAGAACTGGCCGACGCTAAGTTTTGTATGTGCCTGCTTCCCCTGATTTCCCGGAACACGCGAAGTGTCCGGAAGTCCAAAATGGGTTCACAAAGCAGGCACAAAGGACTCCACAACGTTAGGGCAAAACGCCGCGGGGAGTCAAACCAGCAGGCCACCCGGCGTGTTTCCCCAACTGTGGCTAACCGGCTGTGAAACCTGTGGATGAAACGGCTCACAACTGCACTTTCCGAACCACAACGGTGTAATTATCCACAAGGCACTTCCCAGCTATCTTCTAGGCTTTTCATCCCCTAGAGTGTCTCAGTAGCCGATTATCCACGGACTGTGCATAACCCTGTGGATTAAGCCGGGCCAGCACCCTGGTTCCAGGCTTGCGGCTGCATGTAATGCAGGCAGCAAGCTTTGAGGAACCAAATTTGATGACAGTAGACGAAGCCAACCACGCCAACACTGTCGGAAGTTCCTGGCGGCGCGTGGTGAACCTTCTCGAACAGGACGATCGCGTTTCGCCCCGGCAACGCGGGTTTGTCATCCTCGCCCAGGCCCAGGGCCTGATCGGTTCCACCCTCCTCGTCGCCGTGCCCAACGAGCTGACCCGGGAAGTGCTCCAGACCCAGGTCAAGGACGCCCTCGATGATGCGCTGCGCAACGTCTTCTCTGACGACATCCGCTGCGCGATCGACGTCGACACCGATCTGGTTCCCATCCACGAGGAGCCCGAACCCGCCGTCGAGCTTTCACTCATCAACGATCCCTCCATCGAGCAGAAGCCGCAGCCCATGCTGCCGAGCACCTCGCACGAATTCGGCCGGCTCAACCCCAAGTACGTCTTCGATACGTTCGTGATCGGTTCCTCGAACCGGTTCGCCCACGCCGCTGCCGTCGCCGTAGCGGAGGCACCGGCGAAGGCCTACAATCCGCTGTTCATCTACGGCGATTCGGGTCTAGGGAAGACGCACCTGCTGCACGCCATCGGCCACTATGCCAGGCGCCTGTACAGCGGGATCCGCGTCCGCTACGTCAACTCCGAAGAGTTCACCAACGACTTCATCAACTCGATCCGCGACGACGAAGGCGCCAGCTTCAAAACGACGTACCGCAACGTTGACGTCCTGTTGATCGACGACATCCAGTTCCTGGCGGGCAAGGACCGGACGCTGGAGGAGTTCTTCCACACGTTCAACTCGCTGCACAACAACAACAAGCAGGTAGTCATCACCTCTGACCAGCCTCCCAAGCTGCTGGCAGGTTTCGAGGACCGGATGAAGTCCCGCTTCGAGTGGGGCCTGCTGACCGACATCCAGCCGCCCGAACTGGAAACCCGCATCGCCATCCTCCGCAAGAAGGCCCTCAGCGAAGGCCTGTCAGCCCCGGACGACGCACTCGAGTACATCGCGTCGAAGATCGCCAGCAACATCCGCGAACTCGAAGGCGCGCTCATCCGCGTCACAGCCTTCGCCAGCCTCAACCGCCAGCCGGTCGATGTGGCCCTCGCGGAGATGGTGCTCAAGGACCTCATCACCGACGACGGCGCCCAGGAAATCACTTCGAGCCAGATCCTGCAGCAGACCGCGGACTACTTCAAGCTCAGCATGGAGGAACTCTGCAGCAAGTCCCGGACCCGGACGCTGGTGACTGCGCGGCAGATCGCCATGTACCTCTGCCGTGAGCTGACCGACATGTCGCTCCCCAAGATCGGTCAGGAACTTGGCGGCCGGGACCACACCACCGTGATCCACGCCGACCGCAAGATCCGCGAACTGATGGCCGAGCGCCGTGTGATTTACAACCAGGTCACGGAGCTCACCAACCGGATCAAGCAGCAGCAGCGCGACTCCTGAGCCAAGGTTCTTAACCTTATTAACAGGCGCGTGTGGATAACCCTGTGGACAGTTAAGGGGACAACCGCGATTAATGGGCTTAAAACCCTTAAGGCGTCTGTGGATCACCGAGACGGGGCAAAATTTTGTCCCCATCCACAGCCTGTTTAAAACACGTGGAACCCACAGCCCATGAACAGGGCTTAACCGCGGATCCGAGCCAAAGAACCGGGTTATCCACAGTTTCCACAGCAGTTATTAACACTACTAATCCCAAAAAATTGAAATCCCTCAAACAACAATCTCGTTCCCGGACCTCCACCGCACCGGCCAAAGCATCGGCCGCCTGACCGCCGGCAGAGCCGACGGCACTGACGGGGATGGGGAAATCCTTGTTGTTCCGGCTAAGCTGTCTGCAGCGCTCCCATCCCTGGGTCTGTCTGCGGTCGCCCGTGCGCGGACCATGCAGGTTCAGGGTCTTGGGGGCTACGGTCTTGTGGGCTCCTTGCGAGTTCCGGTTCAAAAAATGGCAGCAGCAATGAAAGGCGGCACCCTTCCGTGAAGTTCAGAGTCGAACGGGACGTCCTGGCAGAAGCCGTTACCTGGACAGCCCGATCGTTGTCTCCGCGGCCGCCCGTACCCGTGCTCTCCGGCCTCCTTCTCAAGGCCGAATCCGGTACCGTCAGCCTGTCCAGCTTCGATTACGAGACCTCAGCAAGGCTTGAAATCCCCGCCGACATCCGGGACGAAGGCACCATCCTGGTCTCCGGCCGCCTCCTGGCGGATATTTGCCGCAGCCTGCCCTCGGCCCCCGTGGACATCGAAACCGACGGCAACAAAGTGACCCTGACCTGCCGGCGAAGCAGCTTCCACCTGGCCACCATGCCCGAGGCGGAATACCCTCCGCTGCCTCCGCTGCCCACCATCACCGGAACGGTCGCCGGCGACGCGTTCGCCCAGGCTGTTTCCCAGGTGATCATCGCGGCAAGCAAGGATGACACCCTTCCCATCCTCACCGGCGTCCGGATGGAGATCGAGGACGACCTCATCACGCTCCTGGCCACGGACCGCTACCGACTGGCCATGCGCGAAGTGCCCTGGAAGCCTGTCACCCCGGGAATCTCCACCAGTGCCCTGGTCAAGGCCAAGACACTCAACGAAGTTGCCAAGACGTTGGGCGGCAGCGGGGACATCAACCTGGCCATCGCCAACGACGACAGCCGGCTCATCGGCTTTGAAAGCGGCGGCCGCACCACCACGTCACTGCTGGTCGACGGCGATTACCCCAAGATCCGCTCGCTGTTCCCGGACTCCACTCCGATTCACGCCACGGTGCAGACCCAGGAACTGGTGGAGGCTGTCCGCCGTGTGTCACTCGTGGCAGAACGCAACACCCCGGTCCGGCTCGCGTTTACACAGGGCCAGCTGCACCTCGACGCCGGCACAGGCGAGGACGCACAGGCATCCGAAGAGCTTGAGGCCCAGCTGTCCGGCGACGACATCACAGTGGCGTTCAACCCGCACTACCTGGTTGAAGGCCTCAGCGTGATCGAAACCAAGTTCGTGCGCTTTTCCTTCACCACCGCGCCGAAACCTGCCATGATCACGGCCCAGAACGACATCGACGGCGAAGACCAGGACGACTACCGCTACCTCGTGATGCCGGTGCGCCTGCCCAACTAGCCCGTCACCCTTCCCAACCAGGTAGCAGCTGAGGGTGTTTTCAGCCCTGGGAACGCCGCGAACTGCTACCCAGTTGGGTTCCGCCCCTAACCCTCCGCGCAGAAAAGAGCTCTCACGGTGCATATCGGACTGATCGGCCTTGGAAAAATGGGTTTCAACATGCGCGAACGCCTGCGCAAGGGCGGGGTCGAGGTCACTGGCTTCGACCGCAACCCGGAGGTCACCGATGTAGCCACCACGGACGAACTCATCGCCGCACTTCCTGCGCCGCGCCTCATCTGGGTCATGGTTCCGGCCGGTGAAATCACCGATGCCGTCATCACCGAGCTGGGTGAGAAGCTGCAGCCCGGCGACATGGTGATCGACGGCGGAAACTCCCGCTTCACCGAGGACCAAAAACACGCCGCCGCACTGGCCGAAAAGGGAATCCGCTTCGCCGACTGCGGCGTCTCCGGCGGTGTCTGGGGACTGCAGAACGGCTACGGACTCATGGCCGGCGGCGACGCCGAGGACATCGAGCGCGCCCTTCCCGTTTTTGACGCGCTCCGCCCGGAAGGCGACCGCGAGGACAGCTTTGTCCATGTAGGCGGAGTCGGCGCCGGCCACTACGCCAAGATGGTGCACAACGGCATTGAGTACGGCCTGATGCAGGCCTACGCCGAAGGCTACGAACTCCTGGCCGCCAAGGATATTGTCACGGACCTTCCCGGCACTTTCCGGGCCTGGCAAAAGGGAACCGTGGTGCGGTCCTGGCTGCTGGACCTTATGGTGAAGGCGCTGGACGAGGATCCCGGACTGGCCTCAATCGACGACTACGTCGAAGACTCCGGTGAAGGCCGCTGGACCGTGGAAGAAGCCATCGCCAACGCGGTGCCGGCCCCCGCGATCACGGCCGCGCTGTTTGCACGCTTCGCCTCCCGCGAGGACAACTCCCCGGCCATGAAGATGGTGTCCGCGCTGCGCCACCAGTTCGGCGGTCATGCCACCCGCCCGGCCAAGTAAACCCGTGTCCGGGACGCGGCCTGCTTCCACACCGGCGGTTCCCGAGAATTTGAAGATCGCGTGTATCTAGAACACCTGTCCCTGACCGATTTCCGCAGTTACGCCCAGGTGGATCTCCGGTTCGAACCGGGGGTAACGGTCCTCGTCGGTTCCAATGGAATCGGCAAGACCAACCTCATGGAAGCCATCGGCTACCTGGCAACCCTCAGCTCGCACCGGGTCAGCGCCGACGGTCCCTTGCTCCGTTTTGGAACCGACCGGGCCCTGATCCGGGCAAAACTGGTCCGCGGTGAACAGTCCACCATCCTGGAGCTCGAGATCAACGGCGGCCGGGCCAACCGCGGACGCATCAACCGCAGCAACCCCGTGCGTGCGCGTGACCTCCTCGGCATCTGCCATACGGTCCTGTTCGCCCCGGAGGATTTGGCCCTCGTCAAAAGCGATCCATCGAACCGCCGCCGTTTCCTGGACGAGCTCCTGGTGAGCCTGGTTCCCCGGCACGCCGCCACCCGCAGCGACTACGACCGCGTGCTCAAGCAGCGCAACGCCCTGCTGAAGTCCGCGCGGGCCGGCAAGTTCACCGCCGGCCACGAAGCCACCCTCGATGTCTGGGACCAGCACATGGCGCGCGCCGGCGCTGAGTTGCTGCACGCACGGCTGGAGCTCGTCGAGCGGCTCCGGCCGCACCTCAACAATGCGTATGCCCAGCTCACCGACGGTTCGAAGGCCGCGGATGCGGTCTACCGCTCAACCCTGCAGAACATGATCGACGACGACGGCGAGCCCGCCAACGCTTCGGCGGCACCGTCAGCGCCGGGAAATTCTGCAGAGGATCTGCGCCTGCTGTCCGTGGAAGAGCTCGCCGAACGCTACGTGCAGGCCTTCGCGGCGTCCCGCCGCAGGGAACTCGAACGGGGCATCTCACTCGTGGGTCCGCACCGGGACGAGCTCGAACTTGTGCTCGGCCAGGCCCCCGCGAAGGGCTACGCCTCGCATGGTGAAACATGGTCCATGTGCCTGTCCCTCCGGCTGGCGTCCTATTACGTCATGCTGGACGACGCCCGCACCGGAGGGTCGGCACCGATCCTCATCCTGGACGACGTGTTCGCCGAACTCGATGTCCAGCGGCGGCGTAAACTGGCCGCAATAGTTGCCGGCGCGGAGCAGGTCCTGGTGACCGCGGCGGTGGACGCCGACATTCCGGACGAGCTGGCGGGCCGGCGGGTGAAGGTCATCCCGGGAGGAATCGATGAACAGGGATAAGGACGGCGGCCTGCAGCCTGGCCGCGATCCCGATGAAATCGATGCTGCCCAGGCGGCGCTCAACCGGATGCGGGAGGCCGCGGCGGCCCGCGGCGAGATCCGCCGGAAGGCACCACCGCCGGGTGCCAATCAAAAACCGCGTACTGCAGCGCAGGGTACGCGCGGCTTCAGCCAGTTCCACTCCACCGGGCGGGACCCCCTGGGTCTCGGTAAAGTCGTGGGGCGGCTGGTCGCCGAGCGCGGCTGGACCTCGCCGGTGGCCGTCGGGTCCGTCATGGCAGAGTGGCCGGCGCTGGTGGGACCGGAAATCGCCGCCCACTGCACGCCGGAAAGCTTCACCGATACCACCCTCCATGTCCGGTGCGACTCCACGGCCTGGGCCACGCAGCTCCGCCTGCTCAGCATGAGCCTGCTGGAGAAGTTCCGCACCGAACTCGGCGACGGTGTGGTCACCAGCATCCAGGTGCTCGGTCCCGCAGCCCCGAACTGGCGCAAGGGCGGACGCGCCGTCAACGGGCGCGGGCCTCGGGACACCTACGGGTAGCAAATGGCGGCTTCCGCGAATAAAGCGGAAACGGCGTGCAGGGCGCTCAAACCGCCGTTGGCCGTATAGGAGTCCAAAACGGGGACTGCTGGAGCCTTGCAGGCGGAGCCAATGGCCAGCGAGAGGCACATTGGGCTGCGTCCACGCCCCGCCAATGCGGGGATCGGTCGCGTTTCACGATAGAATTCACCTAGATAACTGGGCGCCGGTGAAACGTTGACTGAGTCCGTTTTCCCGCGCTTATTTCTGCGCGGGAGCGGGTCCGCGGTCAATCATGCAGCGGGTGCCGCCAGTGACGTGCCTTTTGGCGGATGCCTTTTGCTTCGGCAACGGGCTGATGCCGGCCATCATCGAACATAGAGGAGTCGAAAGCGCCTGTGGCTAACGACAATGCAGACATCGAGGCAGTGGAGCCCGCAACCGAGGATGCCCTGACCACCGGCAATCCGGCTGAGGCGGCCACACCGCGGGAGTACGGCGCCAGCGATATTACCGTACTTGAGGGCCTCGAGGCCGTGCGGAAACGGCCCGGCATGTACATCGGCTCCACCGGGCTCCGCGGCCTGCACCATCTGGTGTATGAAGTGGTGGACAACTCGGTTGACGAGGCCCTGGCCGGCTACTGCACCCACATCGAGGTTGTTCTGCAGGCCGACGGCGGCGTCAAGGTCTCCGATGACGGCCGCGGCATCCCCGTGGACATCCATCCCACCGAGGGCAAACCCACGGTCGAGGTGGTCATGACCATCCTGCACGCCGGCGGCAAATTCGGCGGTGGCGGATACGCCGTGTCCGGCGGCCTCCACGGCGTGGGCATCTCCGTGGTCAACGCGCTCTCCACGCGGGTGAACACCGAGGTCCGGAGGCAGGGCCACGTTTGGCGCATGTCCTTTGCCGACGGCGGCAAGCCCCAGGGCGCGCTGGTGCAGGGTGAAGAAACCACCGATACAGGCACTACGCAGACTTTCTACCCGGATCCGAGCATCTTTGAATCCGTCGAATTCGACTTCGAGACGCTCCGGGCGCGGTTCCAGCAGATGGCCTTCCTCAACAAGGGCCTGCGCATCACCCTGACCGACGAACGGCAGGCGGCAGCAGGCACGGACGAAGCCGGCGACCTGGACCTCGATGGTGTGCTGACCGAGGGGGAGGTCCTCGCCGACCACCGCACCGTGGTCTACCAGTACAACGAAGGCCTCCTCGACTACGTCAAGCACCTGAACTCGAGCAAGAAGGTGGATGTGGTCCACGAGGACGTCATCGCCTTCGAAACCGAGGACACCGAACGGCACATCGCCGTCGAGATGGCAATGCAGTGGACCACGGCCTACTCCGAAAGCGTCCACACCTATGCGAACACCATCAACACCCACGAAGGCGGCACCCACGAAGAGGGCTTCCGCGCCGCGATGACCTCGCTCATCAACCGCTATGCGCGGGAGAAGAGCATCATCAAGGAGAAGGAAGAGAACCTCACGGGCGATGACATCCGTGAAGGCCTGACGGCAGTCATCTCCGTAAAGCTGTCGGAGCCCCAGTTCGAGGGCCAGACCAAGACCAAGCTCGGCAACTCCGAGGTCAAGGGCTTCGTCCAGCGCGTGGTGACCGACCAGCTGGGCGACTGGCTGGAACGCAACCCCGGCCCCGCCCGGGACGTGATCCGCAAAGCGATTTCCGCGGCACAGGCACGCATGGCTGCCCGCAAGGCCCGCGACAACGCACGCCGGAAGAGCCCCCTGGAATCCTTCGGCATGCCGGGCAAGCTCTCCGACTGCTCCTCGAAGGATCCCTCGAAGTGCGAGGTCTACCTGGTGGAGGGTGACTCGGCAGGCGGTTCGGCTAAGCGCGGACGCAATCCGGAAACGCAGGCCATCCTGCCGCTGCGCGGCAAGATCCTGAACGTGGAGCGCGCGCGCCTGGACAAGGCGCTGGGCAACAACGAAGTCCAGTCGATGATTACCGCGTTCGGCACGGGCATCGGTGAGGACTTCGACCTCAGCAAGCTGCGGTACCACAAGATCGTGCTGATGGCTGATGCCGACGTGGATGGCCAGCACATCACCACCCTGCTGATGACCCTGCTGTTCCGCTACATGCGCCCGCTGATTGAGAACGGCTACGTCTATCTCGCGCAGCCGCCGCTGTACCGGATCAAGTGGTCCAACGCCCCGCACGACTACGTGTTCAGCGACCGTGAGCGCGACGCCGTCCTGGTTTCCGGCCAGGCGGCCGGGCGCCGCATTCCGAAGGAAAACGGCATCCAGCGCTACAAGGGTCTGGGTGAGATGGACTACACCGAACTCTGGGACACCACCATGGACCCCGACCGGCGCACCCTGCTGCAGGTGACCATGGAGGATGCTGCCGCGGCCGACCAGATCTTCGCCGTGCTGATGGGCGAGGACGTCGAATCGCGCCGGAACTTCATCCAGCAGAACGCCAAGGACGTCCGGTTCCTCGATATCTAGGGCTTTTCGCCCCTGATATTCCAGAACTGACATATACCTGAAACGGAAAATACAGACTATGAGTGACGAAACCCCTGAGGTCCCGGCCGAGTCTCCGGACGCAACGGAGCCGGTGCTGGAGGGCGATCTGCTGATCGACCGCGTGGAGCAGGTGGACCTCCAGACGGAGATGCAGCGCTCCTACCTCGACTACGCCATGGCCGTCATTGTCGGCCGTGCCCTCCCGGACGTCCGTGACGGGCTCAAGCCGGTCCACCGCCGCGTGCTGTACGCGATGTTCGACGGCGGCTACCGCCCGGACCGTGCATTCAACAAGTGCGCCCGCGTGGTGGGCGAGGTCATGGGCCAGTACCACCCGCACGGCGACACGGCGATCTACGATGCTTTGGTGCGCCTGATCCAGGACTGGACCATGCGGTACCCGCTGGCGCTGGGCCAGGGCAACTTCGGCTCGCCGGGCAACGACGGCGCCGCAGCCCCGCGGTACACGGAAACCAAGATGGCGCCGCTTGCCATGGAGATGGTCCGTGACATCGACGAGGAGACCGTCGACTTCCAGGACAACTACGACGGCAAGAACCAGGAACCCACCATCCTTCCGGCGCGGTTCCCCAACCTGCTGGTCAACGGGTCCTCGGGCATCGCCGTCGGCATGGCCACCAACATTCCGCCGCACAACCTCCGCGAGGTGGCCGACGGCGTCCAGTGGTACCTGGCCAACCCGACCGCCAGCCGCGAGCAGCTCCTGGAGGAACTGCTCAAGCGGATCAAGGGACCCGATTTCCCCACCGGCGCCACCATCCTGGGCCACAAAGGCATCGAGGACGCCTACCGCACCGGGCGCGGCTCCATCACCATGCGGGCCGTGGTTAACGTTGAGGAGCTGCAGGGGCGGACCTGCCTCGTCGTCACCGAACTGCCCTACCAGGCAAACCCGGACAACCTGGCCATCAAGATCGCCGAGCTGGTCAAGGACGGCAAGGTCCAGGGCATCGCCGACCTCCGCGACGAGACCTCCGGACGCACCGGCCAGCGCCTGGTCATCGTCCTGAAGCGCGACGCCGTGGCCAAGGTGGTGCTGAACAACCTCTACAAGCACACCCAGCTGCAGGAGAACTTCGGTGCGAACATGCTGGCGATCGTGGACGGGGTGCCGCGCACCCTGAGCCTCGATGCCTTCATCCGGCACTGGGTTACCCACCAGCTTGATGTCATCGCCCGGCGCACCCGCTACCGGCTGCGCAAGGCCGAGGAGGAAGCGCACATCCTGCGTGCACTTCTGAAGGCACTGGACATGCTGGATGAGGTCATCGCCCTGATCCGCGCTTCCAGCACCACGGAAGCGGCGCGTGACGGGCTGATGGAGCTGCTGGACATCGACGAGATCCAGGCGCGCGCCATCCTCGACATGCAGCTCCGCCGGCTCGCGGCCCTGGAACGCCAGAAGATCCAGGACCGGCACGCCGAACTGGAAGCGATGATCGCCGAATACAACGCGATCCTCGGCTCGGAGGAACGCCAGCGCTCCATCATCAGCGAGGAACTCGCCGAGATTGTTGCCAAGCACGGGGATGACCGCCGCACGCAGATCCTGATGGGCTACGACGGTGACATGTCCATGGAAGACCTCATTCCCGAAGAGGAAGTGGTGGTCACCATCACCCGCGGCGGCTACGTCAAGCGCACGCGAAGCGACAACTACCGCTCGCAGCAGCGCGGGGGCAAGGGCATCAAGGGGGCCCAGCTTCGCGGTGACGACGTGGTGGAACACTTCTTTGTCACCACCACGCACCACTGGCTGCTCTTCTTCACCAACCTCGGGCGTGTGTACCGGGCCAAGGCGTATGAACTTGCCGAGGGCAGCCGGGACGCCAAGGGACAGCACGTGGCAAACCTGCTGGCATTCCAGCCGGATGAGCACATCACCCAGGTGCTGGACCTGACCGACTACCAGCAGGCGCCGTACCTGGTACTTGCTACCAAGCGCGGCCTGGTCAAAAAGACCCGCCTCGAGGATTACGACACCAACCGGTCCGCCGGTGTCATCGCCATCAACCTCCGCGAGGAGGATGAACTGGTCTCGGCCCAGCTGGTCTCCGAAACGGACGACCTCATGCTGGTGTCGCGCAAGGGCCAGTCGATCCGCTTCACCGCGACCGACGACGCGCTCCGCCCCATGGGCCGGGCCACCTCAGGCGTCACGGGCATGAAGTTCCGCGAGGACGACGAACTGCTCGCCATGAATGTGGTGGCCGAGGGGTCCTACGTGTTTGTGGTGACCGAAGGCGGCTACGCGAAGCGCACTGCGGTCGAGGAATACCGGCTGCAGGGCCGCGGCGGCCTGGGCATCAAGGTTGCCAAGCTCGCCGAGGAACGCGGTGACCTGGTGGGCGCCCTGGTGGTCCAGGAGGAAGACGAGGTCCTGGTGGTCATGGGCGGCGGCAAGGTGGTCCGTTCATCCGTTGCCGGTGTACCCGCCAAGGGCCGCGACACGATGGGCGTCATCTTCGCGAAGCCGGATAAGAACGACCGCATCATCGAGGTGGCCCGCAACACCGAGCGCGGCCTCGAAGCGGAAGTTGAAGCAAGCGCCGAGCGGGAGGCCGAAGCCGACCACGCCGACGAACCCAGTGCGTCAGAAATCTTGGCTATCGCCGCTGATGACGTAACGTTGGCTGAAGATGCCGGACCAGACGAGGAATCCGCAGAGGCGGCCCCGGAACTGGCCGATGAAGCAGAAGGAACGTCCGGCGATGCTGAGGCGAACGAAGACAACACCGGAGGTAACGAGTGAGCAATTCCGACTCATATCCCAAGCCGAGCAGTAATGGTCCCGGCGGGATGCGTCAGCCGGCATCCGCTCCCCGGGTAAATGCCCCGGTGCGTCCCCAGCAGAGCCCGGCCGCGCCGTCGGGCCTTCCGGGGCAGCGTCCCGCAGCGCCGGGGCAGCGCCCCCAGGGCGCCCCGGCCGCACAGAGCCCGCAGGGCCAGCGGCCCGCCGCACCTGCCCAGCGTCCTGCAGCCCCCGGACAGCGCCCGCAAGGCGCGCAGGGTACGCCCGGCCTCGTCAAGCCGGCGCCCAAGGCCAAGGTGCGCCGTGCCCGGCTCCTGGTCAGCAAGGTCGATCCCTGGTCCGTCCTGAAAATGGCGTTCCTGCTCTCGGTGGCGCTCGGCATCGTCACTGTGGTTGCCGCCATCGTGCTGTGGACCGTTCTGGACCTGACCGGCATCTTTGACCAGGTGGACAGCCTCCTCGGAACCCTGGCCGGCTCCGAGGGCGGTGGCTTCGAACTGAAGAAGGTCGCCTCGCTCGGACAGGTGGCATCCTTCGCCACTATCATCGCCGTCGTAAATGTGGTACTTCTCACAGCCTTGTCCATGCTGTCAGCGGTCCTCTACAACATCTCCGCAACCCTTGTTGGCGGCATCGGTGTGACCCTGACGGACGACTAAACCCCGTAATTCCGCGGAAAAACCCCGCTGGAATGCCTCGATTTGAGATCGGGCCGGGATGTGCTGTAGAGTCATGTCTCGGCCCGATGAGGCATCGGGGCGTATAGCTCAGGCGGTTAGAGCGCTTCGCTGATAACGAAGAGGTCCCAGGTTCAAGTCCTGGTACGCCCACGGAACCTGCACAGGTTCAAGTCGAAGTTAGGCACGATTCCCAGGAATCATGCCGGAACGGGGTGCGTGTGAAGAAGTTGCTGGTTATTGCAGCTGCAGTCGCAGGCGTCCTCTTCTACAAGAAAAAGGTGCAGGAATCCGAAGCCCGGAAAACAGTCTGGAGCGAGTCAACCGACAAGGTTGAGTAGCCAGATCCCCGGCGCCGGAGTTGGTCAGCCAGCCCCGCGGACTAGGGTATGATGGACGGGTTGCTTCTTATGGGGGCATGGCGCAATTGGTAGCGCACCTGCTTTGCAAGCAGGGGGTTCGGGGTTCGAGTCCCCGTGCCTCCACCATATGGAAAGGTCCCGGTCGGAAACGGCCGGGACCTTTTGCGTTGCCCGGCTTTCAACAGGCCCGGCCAGATGGCTTGATTCTGGCAGGCTCATTGAGCGGTCCCACTAGGGTGGGAAGCGTGAACCTTTTCCTTGCCGCCCTGGGTGTCCTGGGCGTGGCTTCTTCGGGGCCGCTCATCGCCGCCACGCTGGGGGCCACCACCGTCACCGCCCTCGCCATCGCCTTCTGGCGCAATGCCATTGCAGCCGTGGTCATGGCCGGGCCAACCCTGATCCGGGAACCCCGACAGTTCATCCGGATCGGACGGAATGAGTTCCGCTGGTCCCTCGTCGCGGCCGTGGCCCTGGCGCTGCACTTCGCCTGCTTCATCACGTCCCTGCAGCTGACCTCCGTTGCGGCCGCCACGGCCCTTGTCTGCCTGCAGTCCGCCTGGATTGCCATCATTCAGCTTTTCCGCGGCGTCAGGCACCCCTGGCAGGTCCTGGCGGGACTGGGCATCTCCTTCGGCGGCGTCGTGGCCATTACCGGGTTCGACATGGGCACCTCCCCGGATGCGCTGCTGGGTGACCTGCTGGCACTGGCCGGCGGACTCCTTGCGGGCATCTACACCCTGGCCGGAGGCCGGGCCCGCCAGAGCATGACCACGGGGACCTACACCGCGCTCTGTTACGGCATGTGCGCCGTCCTGGTGGCTGTGCTTGCGATCTCCACCAACCAGCCGCTGTCCGGATTCGACGCCGCCGGCTGGCTGGGAATCCTGGCCATTACCATTTGCGCCCAGTTGGTGGGGCACACGGCCTTCAACCACCTGCTGGCCACCATGAGCCCGTTACTGGTGTCCATGATTATCCTGCTGGAGATTCCCGGTGCCGCGCTGCTGGCCGCCGTGTTCCTGGACGAAACACTGCCGGCTGGCACCTACGCGGGGCTGGCCCTCATCCTGGTGGGCCTCGCCGTCGTGGTGGCCGGACAGCGCAACGGTAAAGGCGCGCACGGTAAAGGCGGGCGGGGCAAGCCGCCGAAGGAACGGCCCCTGGCGGAGCTGGGGGCCGACTGAGGAGCAGGCCGGGTTACTGTCCGCCGCGGCGCACAGGCTGGCTGGTGTTGACGGTGTGGATCGCGCGCAGGAGCTTCGCCGGGAAGTAGACCGAGAAGAACACCACCATCGGTGCCTTCAGGGCCATCTTCTTCACGTTGTGGGCCTTGTAGGTCCGGTCGAAGCGCGTCACGTAGTACCGGTAGTCGCGGGGTGAGTCCTCGAGCCGCCGGGCAGACATCCCGGAAACCATCTGCGGCCAGTACTGGACCTTCAGGTCGTGGTCGGCCAGATGCAGGGACAGGTCGATGTCCTCATGCATCTCGTCCTTTTCGTCCCGGCAGGTTTCGCTGCGGATGGTCTCCCAGGCGGACCGGCGGAGGGCCATGTTGGACCCGAACAGGAAGTGGTACTGGTGCTTGGCCAGTTTCAGCATCAGCTGGCGCATCTTGTCATCCGCCTTGAGGCCGAAACGCCGCATCGGCATGTCGTAGTAGACCACCGGCCCGGTGGCGGCCGAGGTGGAAACATCCTCGAAGGCCTTTTGCACCTGCTCCACCCAGTCAGGTTCCACCACTGAGTCGGCGTCGATCCGGCCGAGGATGTCCCCCGTAGCGTTGTCCAGGCCGAAGTTGCGGGTGGGGATCAGTCCCTGCTCTTTGTCCTGCCGGAGCAGAATGATGGGGCTTTCCGGGTATTCCTGCTGCATCTGCGTGACGATCGATGCCGTGCGGTCCTTGGACATATTGTCCACCACGATGATCTCGTGCGCCGGAACCGACTGGTAGACCGCCGCGATCAGGCACTGCCGGATGACACTTTCCTCGTTGTAGGCCGGGATAACAATCGATACGCGCGGCTCAGTGTCAGTCAAGGCATCCTCTGCGGATCTATCGGGTGACATCACCTCAAACTTAGCACCGATGCTTTCCAACCCGGCGGCACTGGCGCGTTGAGCAGCGACGTGTGGAGACGCTCGTTCAGAGACAGCAAGAGGGGCCCCGCGGCTGCGGAACCCCTCCTGCGACGGCCCTTTGCGGGCGCTGGCTAAGCCTTCTTGTCGGCGTCGTTCTCGATGTTCGAGGCGATGTTCTTCACCGCGGACTTGGCATCGGTGGCGACTTCCCCGGCGTCGGAATCAGAGTCCTCAGCGACGTGCTTTGCCTTGTCAACGGAGGTTTCTGCTTCATCCTCGGCAGCCAGGGCGAAGGCTGCATCCAGCGGCGTTTCACCGGCGGCGGGGGCAGAGTCGGAAGCCGGGGTGGCCGGAACCGGGGCCGGCGTCTCCGCGGCCGATCCAACGCCGGTGCCGGAGGCTGCAGGAGTGGTCACCTCCGGAGTCGACGGCGCGGGCGTTACCGGAGCGGGAGTCTTCCACGGGTCCTCGACCGGCTTTGATGCCTTCCACGCCGCCACGCCGGCGGCCACGGCCGCGGTGATCACGCCGAAGATGAGGAGGCCGCGCTTCTTCGGCTTCGGAGGTTCCACCACCAGCGTCTTGCCCGTCACTGCGCGGCTGGCCTCACTGGCGGCTGACTTGAGGTGCCCGCCGGCCACGTGTGCCTGTTCCTGGATGGCGTGGATAATGCCAACGTCGCCGAGCTTCTGGGCAACGGCGTCAACCCGGGCCGGGGTTCCCTCGAGCGTACGGTGGACGGCCTCGGAGGCGGTACCGATCTGGTCGGAGAGCCGGGGAAGGTACTCAACCACAACGCGGTCGCGGGCCTGGGCGATAACCGGCGTGGCCCGGTCCAGTGCCTCGTGCATGCGGGGTGTGGCTCCCTCAACGACGTCGTGGATCTTCGGGGCAAGCTGTGCCAGGCCGTCCTGGATCCGGGGCGTGACCGTGGCGACTCCGTCGGCGAGGTTGTGGGCCGCTACCTTCAGCCCTTCCTGGATTTTGGGGGAAGCGGTGTCAAGACCCTGCTGCAGGCGGGGAACAGCCCAATCCACTGCTGCTTCCACGCGGTCTTTTGCATTTTCCACTGCGGAACTGACCGACAACTCCAGTTCGCGGGCAATACGATCCGATTTCTTCACAACTACCTCCCGATTAATGTGACGGTTCTGTTGTTAGCCTACGTGCACGAATAGCCGCGCTGCTATCCTCGCCGCGGATTCACGGTGGATTTCACCGAGCGCGGAACTGTCTTTTCGCCCCCGGTCCGCGTTGACCCGCCGTGAAAGAATGGCCCTATGACTGCCACAGCAACTGCAAAAGCGACCATCCACACCAGCCTCGGCGACATCGTCGTGAACCTCTTTGGCAACCACGCGCCTAAGACTGTTAAGAACTTCATCGGGCTGGCCACTGGCGAGCAGGCCTGGACCCACCCGGAGACCGGCGAGGACAAGACCGGTACGCCGCTCTACAACGGCACCATCTTCCACCGCATCATTAAGGACTTCATGATCCAGGCCGGCGATCCGCTGGGCCGCGGCACCGGCGGACCGGGGTACCGCTTTGACGACGAGATCCACCCCGAGCTGAGCTTCAACGCTCCTTACAAGCTGGCCATGGCCAACGCCGGCATCCAGATGGGCAAGGGAACCAACGGTTCACAGTTCTTCATCACCACCATCCCCACCGACTGGCTGCAGGGCAAGCACAGCATCTTCGGCGAAGTTGCCGATGACGAATCCAAGAAGGTTGTGGACGCCATTGAAGGTGTCCGGACCGGCATGGGCGACCGTCCCGTTGAAGATGTAACCATCAACAGCATCGACATCGAGCAGCTCTAGCCACATGAGCTACGGAACTCCGGCGGCGGAACCGTCCGCGCAGGTTCCGGTGTGCCCGCGGCACCCGGACCGGCCCTCGTATGTCAGCTGCCAGCGTTGCGGGCGGCCGGCATGCCCCGAGTGCCAGCGCGCGGCCGCCGTCGGATTCCAATGCGTTGACTGCGTCAACGAAGCAAAGCGTACGACGCCGACTGCCCGGACCGTCTATGGCGGTGCCATTGCGTCGGGCAAGCCTGTGGTGACGTTTGCGATCATCGCCGCATGCGCGCTGCTGTTTGTTTTGCAGTGGATACTTCCGGGCAATGCGGTGTACCGGACGCTCGCCTACGCCTCCGTCTACGCCACACCCGAGTACGGGGTGTTCCAGCCCTGGCGCATGCTGACATCGGCATTTCTGCATTCCCAGGGCTTCCTGCTCCACATCGTGCTGAACATGTACACACTGTGGATTTTCGGGCAGGCGCTCGAGCCGCTGTTGGGGCGGGTCCGTTTCCTTGCCGTGTACCTGCTGTCCGCCATCGGCGGATCGGTGGGTTACCTGCTTCTGACGCCGATTCTGCCCGAGGGCGGGCCTGTTGGACTGGTCGGCGCCTCAGGTGCGATTTTCGGGCTGTTCGGTGCCATGCTCGTGGTGCAGCGCCACCGCGGCGGCGAGACGAGGCAGCTGTGGGTACTGATCGCGATCAATGGCGTCATTGGCTTCATGGTGCCGCAGATTGCCTGGCAGGCCCACCTTGGCGGTTTTGTCACCGGCGCCCTGTGCGCGGCCGTGATTGCCTACGTTCCCCGGAGTCCCCGGCGGCACGTCCTCCAGGCGGGAGGTCTGGCGCTGGTCCTGGCCCTGCTGGTGGTCGTTTCCTGGTACCGGGTGCTTGTGGCTACCTGACAGGCCTGCCAGCCGCTCCCCCGCAATGCCCCTGCTTTCCGAAGCGGGGGCATTTTTTGTGCCTGGAACCAAGGCCGCAGGCGGAGCAGCCTGAAGGTTTTCCACAGCGGTTATCCACACTGTTAATAACTTACACACCTGTAAGTCAATGAGATTTCCGCGGAAAACCGGGCCGACGGCGGTGCTTCCGAGGATATGCACGCACGAGTCCACACCTGTGGATAACTTGGCCGCCCGGGGCTGTGGTTAAGTGGAGAACTCGGTCCGGTCATCAACACTTCAGCGCACTCTGGGGATAAGAACGCAGTAGCAAGGATCTCAGGGGACTCAGCGGGACGGCTTTCAACAGGGTTATTCACACTGTTAATAACTCCCGGGCGCGCCGTTCCGACCACTGAAGGCCGCAGACAGCCTAAACCGCGCCGTTAAAGCCCACCATCCCCACAACTTTTCCCCAGCTGTGGATAACTTGTGGGTAGCCGCCTGTTGCTAAGTGGATAACCCGCCCTGGAGGCAGCAGCATGCCGTGTAATGTCTGACAGACACGACGAGGGCATCTGCAAGGAGTTATGAGTGAGTACGCACAGCCACATCTTCCTGGACAAGCACCACCCCGCGGCCTGGCGGGCGCTGAACGGGCTGGGGCTAAAGGCCAAGGAAGCGATGCTGGAGGCCGGATTGGATGCCCGGCTCACGGAGCTGCTCAACGTACGCATATCCCAGATCAACGGCTGTGCGTATTGCCTCGACATGCACGTCGCGGATGCCGTCAAGGGCGGCGAATCCACCCAGCGGCTGGCCGTTCTCCCGGCCTGGCGGGATACGGAGGTGTTTGCGGACCGGGAGCGTGCCGCGCTGGCCCTCGCGGAGACATCACGGTCCTGCCGGACGCCCGCACGCGCGATCTGGAAGACGCTGATGCCCGGGAGCACCTCACGGAGGAGCAGTACTCCGCGGTGAGCTGGCTGGCCATCGCGATGAATGCCTTCAACCGCGTTTCCATCACCAGCCAGCATCCTGTGCGGCCGGAAAAAGGCTAACCGCGACGTTTTCCACAGCGGTTTCCACAACTGTTAATAACTTGGAAAATGCAAGTTTCCCTTGCCGCACGCCGCCAGCCGGGCACGCGGCGCCTCTTCCACCATTCCGGCGGATGAACTTATCAACACTGTGGATATCTTTACCAACATCTGTGGACCGGCGGGTGCAGGCCGGCCGTTGCGCGATTGGCGGCGGTTATACCCAAACGCCGGAGGTCCCCCGGCGGTGGCTGTCCACAAGATGGGTGTCCACCATGCCAATGGCTTCCATCAGGGCGAACATGGTGGTGGGGCCCACGAAGGCGAAGCCCTTCTTCCGCAGCGCCTTGGAGAGGGCGATGGACTCGGGGGACGTGGTGGGCACGTCGGCGTAGGTGACGGGGGCAGGGGTTGACTCCGGCTGGAAGCCCCAGACGAAGTTAACGAGGCCGCCCTCGTCCCGCAGTGCGATGGTGGCCCGGGCATTGGTGACCGCGGCACGGATCTTGAGGCGGTTGCGCACAATGCCGCGATCCTGAAGGAGGCGCTCAACGTCGCTCTCGGTAAAAGCAGCCACGGTATCGGGGCGAAAGTTGTCAAAGGCTGCACGGAAAGCCGGGCGTTTGCGCAGGATCGTCGCCCACGAGAGGCCGGCCTGGAAAGCTTCCAGGCTAATGCGCTCGTAGAGGCCCTGCTCATCCCTGACGGGCAGGCCCCACTCAGTGTCGTAATACTCGCGCAGAAGGGGGTCGGTGGATGCCCACACCGGACGTGCCAGGCCATCCTCGCCGACGATGATGCCTTCCGCGGTCATGGGCGTCTGCTCAGGAGCGCCAGCGCGTGGTCATCAGGAATCCGACGATCGCAATGCCGAACCCGGCCAGGATGTTCCAGGATTCCCACGCCTGCACGGGCAGCTGGCCCTCGCTGATGTAGAAGGTGATGATCCAGAGCAGGCCGATGATCATCAAGCCAAACATGACGGGCTTGAACCAGACGGGGTTCGGCTTGTAGGCCTGGGTGGAGACGGGCTCGGCCGGACGGGCAGTCTTCTTGCGTGGCTTTGACTCGGGCACATGTCCTCCTTGGCGGCTGAATCAAGAGGATGGACCGTGGCTTGATATCCTGCTGGAAGGGGATTGCCGGCGGTCTGCGCACTCTTGGTCAGGTCTGAAGTCTTACTAGCAGCCAATTCTAGCTGTACTTCAGTCCGCGCCGGTGCCCTGCAACCGCCTTGGAGGAGATCGCGTGGAAGTGCAGGAGATGGTGACGGCCACCGCCAAGCCGCCCGCCGGCGTCGTCATCCTGCGCAAAGCCGTCCAGATCTTCGGTGAGCTTCTCATCACCGCCGGCATAGTGCTGCTGTTGTTTGTCGCATGGCAGCTGTGGTGGACCAATGTGGAGTCCGACGCCAAGCAGAGCGCCGCGGTCAAGGACTTTGCCCGTGACTTGGGCGGACCGGTGGCCCCGGCACCCGGGCCGACTGCGACGGGCGGCACGGCGGCTGAGCGCCCGAAGAATTACGGAGCGCCCGTCGTGGGAGAGGCACCCGGGCACGGCGGCACCATCGGCATCATGTACATCCCCCGGTTCGGCGGGAACTACACCCGGCCCATCGTCGAAGGCACCAGCGGCGACGTCCTGGACACCCTGGGCCTTGGCCATTACGGCAACACCTCCATGCCGGGCGCAGTGGGCAACTTCGCCGTAGCAGGCCACCGGCAGACGCACGGCGCCGTGCTGGACAACATCCACACGCTGGTACCCGGGGACAAGATCTACGTCCAGACGCGGGACGGGTACTACGTCTACGTCTTCCGCAATAACCGGATCGTTCTGCCGAGCGAAGCCGACGTCCTCCTGCCTGTGCCCAACCAGCCAGGGGTGCGGCCCACCGAAAGACTTCTCACCATGACCAGCTGCAATCCCCGCTTCGGATCCGAGGAACGGATCATCGCCTATTCGGTGCTGGATCACTGGCAGCCGGCCTCGGCGGGACCGCCTGCGGAGATTGCAGACCAGGTGGCACGCGCACGAGGGGAAGGCTAGGCATGTACGGCTGGATATTCCGCCATCTCCCCGGGCCCCTGTGGCTTCGCATCCTCACGTCGCTGGTGCTGGTTGCCGGCGCCCTGTTACTGATGGTCGAGTTCCTTTTCCCCTGGATGTCCCAGTTCACCCAATTCACCGACTCAACGATTGGTGCGCCAAGAAACCCATGAGCACAGCAAAGATCCTCGTCGTGGACAACTACGACAGCTTCGTCTACACCCTGGTGGGCTACCTCCAGGAGCTGGGCGCCGAGACAACAGTGGTCCGCAATGATGATGTGACCCTCGCCGAAGCGATGGAAATGGCGGAAACGCGCGACGGCGTGCTTATCTCGCCCGGCCCGGGTTCGCCGTCCGAAGCAGGGGTCTGCATTGAGCTGATCCGCTGGTGCGGAGAGCAGACCAAGCCGATGTTCGGCGTCTGCCTTGGGCACCAGGCCCTGGCTGAAGCATACGGCGGAACAGTGACCCACGCTCCGGAGCTCATGCACGGCAAGACCTCGCTGGTCCAGCACGGCGGGGCGAGCGTTTTTGCCGGGCTCCCCTCCCCCGTGACGGCCACGCGCTACCATTCCCTGGCCGCCGTCCGCGAGACGATTCCGGAGATCCTCGAGGTGACAGCGGAAACTGCCAGCGGCGTGATCATGGGGCTGCAGCACCGCACCGCACCGCTGTGCGGCGTACAGTTCCACCCCGAATCAGTGCTTACCGAGGGCGGCTACCAGATGCTGGGCAACTGGCTCGAGTCGCTGGGCATGAAGGGTGCGGCCGAACGCGCCGCAAAGCTCAGCCCGCTCATCCAGCACTAGGACTGCAAGCCGGGTCCTCGCGTCAGGGCCGGGGCTGCGATGGCAGGGTGAGGATCTCGGCTCCCTCGTTCGTGATGGCGATCGTGTGCTCACTGTGGGCCGTCCGGCAGCCCGTGGCGCTCCGGAGCGTCCAGCCGTCGGCATCAGTGACGAGTTCGTCGGTGTCGGCCATGACCCACGGTTCCAGTGCAAGCAGCAGCCCGGGGCGCAGCCTGTACCCGCGGCCGGGGCGTCCGGTGTTCGGCACGTGCGGGTCCTGGTGCATGGTGGATCCGATGCCGTGACCGCCGAACTGGGTGTTGATGGGGTACCCCGCCTCACTGAGGACCGACCCGATGGCATGGGAGATGTCGCCGATATGGGCTCCGGGACCGGCAGCCGCTATCCCTGCGGCCAGCGCGCGCTCGGTTGCGTTGATCATCGAGAGGCTCTCCGGATGCGTTGAGTCGCCCACGACGAAGCTGATGGCGGAGTCTGCAGCCACCCCTCGCTTGGAGACTGCGAGGTCGAGTGTCAGCAGATCCCCGTCGGCAAGGGTGTAGTCGTGCGGCAGACCGTGGAGCACGGCGTCGTTGACGGCCGTGCAGACGTAGTGGCCGAACGGCCCGCGTCCGAACGATGGCGCATAGTCCACGTAGCAGGACTCCGCGGCGGCTTCACGGATCATGTCCGCCGTCCACCGGTCGATGTCCAGGAGGTTCGTGCCCGGCCCGGTGCGGCGCTTCAGTGTCTGCAGGATGTCGGCCACCAGGGCCCCTGTCTCTTTTGCCCGGGCCAGTTCGGCAGGATTTAGGATCTCGATCATGTCTCGCCTTTCTTCTGCAGCCCGGCGCCGCTATTTTCCCTTGGTGGGTTCGGGCGTCGCCGTCGGCGTCGGGGTGGGCTCCGGGACCGGGGCCTTGGATACCGTCACCGTAATGGCCTTGCCCTGTTCGACCAGCGAGTTGAGCGGATCACTCTGGCCCGTCACCTTGCCGGGCTGGACCTGCGAGTTTTCCACCTCATTGATCACGGCAACCAGGCCGAGCTCCTTGAGCGCGGCCTCCGCCTCGGCACGGGTCATGCCGCGCAGCTCCGGCATGGCCACCTTCCCCGTGGAGATCACGATCTCCACGGTGCTGCCCACCGCCACCTGCTGGCCGGGAGCCGGCTTGGTCGTGATCACCAGGCCGGCCGGAACTGTGGCGCTGTTGGCCATGGTGGTGGACGGTGCACCCACCAGTCCCGCCTGCCGCAGGATATCGCGGGCTGCCGCCTCCGTCCGTCCCGGCAGCGTCGCCGGGATCTTGACGGCACTCGGGCCCGCCGAGATGTTCAGGACCACGTCCGAGTTCGGTTCCAGCGATGATCCCGCCGGCGGTGCGGTGCCGATGGCGGTGCCCTCGGCGATCGAGTCGTGCTGCACGCGCTTGATCTGGGGCCGCAGTTTGGCGTCGTAGAGAGCCTGCAGCGCCTCTGATTCGGAAAGCTTCTCCACCGAGGGAATAGCAACCCGCAGCGGCTCGGCGGGCGGCTGGTTGAGGAAGTTGTAGAACCACAGGCCGCCGCCGGCCAGCACCAGAAGCGTGAAGATCACGAAGGTGGTGATCCAGGCCCGACGCCGGGACTTCTGCAGGCCCGACCGCTCGCGTTCGCGGGGCAGACCAAGCGGAAGCTCGTCGTGGTCGGCCGTTTCGTACACGGCCGCTGCCTCCACCGGCAGCACGGATTCATCGGGGTCGGTGTCCCGGGTGCGGTGCAGGCGGCCAGCGGGGACGTCGTCGAGGAAACTGGCCCCGGTCATTGAAAACGCTTCCGTGGGGGGCGTGCGGCGCGGCTCAGGAATGTCGTTGGGATCCGTCGGCGCTTCGCTGGGCGACAGTGCCGGAACGGCAATTCCGTTCTTCGCCGCCCGGAGCGCACGGCGGAAGGCCGCCGCGTCCTGGAACCGGTCGGCACGGTTCTTCTGCAGCGCCTTTTCCAGCACGCTGTCCAGCGCCCCGGAAATCTCCGGGTTATAGGTACTGGGCGGTTCGGGCTTCTCACGGACGTGCTGGTAGGCCACAGATACGGGGCTTTCGCCTACGAAGGGCGGGCGTCCGGTCAGCGTTTCGTACAGCAGGCAGCCTGCCGAGTACAGGTCACTCCGGGCATCCACGGCTTCGCCGCGCGCCTGCTCCGGCGACAGGTACTGGGCCGTGCCCACCACGGCCTGAGTCTGCGTCATCGTTGCCGCGGAATCGGCAACCGCGCGGGCAATGCCGAAGTCCATGACCTTCACCATGTCCGAGTTTTCGCAGTACATCACGTTCGCCGGCTTGATGTCCCGGTGAACGATGCCGGCCTTGTGGCTGTATTCCAGCGCAGAAAGGACCCCCAGGGTGTATTCCACGGCCTGGTCGATGGTGATGTCGCTGGCCCGGATCAGGTCACGGAGGGTCTTGCCTGCCACGAATTCCATGACGATGTACGGAACGCGGACCTGGTCGTGCGCATCGCCCGTCACGGTGTGTTCGCCGGTGTCGTAGATGGCCACGATGGACGGGTGGTTCAGGGCGGCTACGGCCTGGGCCTCGCGCTTGAACCGTGCCTGGAACTGGGGATCCCGGGCCAGGTCGGGGCGGAGCAGCTTGACGGCGACCGTCCGGCCCAGCCGGGTGTCCAGGCCACGGTGCACGTCGGCCATGCCCCCGCGGCCGATGAGGTCCCCGAGTTCATAGCGTCCGCTCAGGACGCGCTGACTGGTCACCGGGATGTTGTCTTCCCGGTGTGACGGAGTTCGTGGCGTGGTCACGGCTTAGCTTCCGGTCGGTGAGCCGCTTGGAGTTGGCGTGGGTGTGGTCGACGGCGTCGGGATCAGCGCCTCGGACAGGTGGTAGGTCACCACCGACCCGGCATCGACCTCACGGCCGCTTTCGGGCTCGGACCGGACAAAGGTTCCGGCGTCCTGGCCGGGTTCGCCGGGCTCGTCTGCACCCTTTTGCCAGCGCAGTCCGGCCTTCTCAATGGCTGACTGCACCTCGGCCTCACTGCTGCCCGTGCTGATGTCAGGGACGCTGATTTGTTTCGGCCCCTTGGAGTAGGTGACTGTGATGGTGCGCCCAGGCTGTACCGGTCCCGTTGGATTGAGGTCCGTGACGGTGCCGGGAGTGGCAGGGTCGAAGACTTCCTTGCCGTCGACCTGCAGGCCAAGTGCGATCAGTTCGGAGCGGACGTCGCTGAACTGCCTGCCGAGGTATGCGTCGGGAATCAGGTTGATGGCCTCGGGTGTGGTCTGCGTCGGCGTCGGGGTGGGCGTCGGTGTCTGCGACGTCTGCGTCGGTGTGGGCGTGGAACTCGTGGTCACACTGCGGCTGGGCGTGCCCGACGTGGTGGCGGCGGGGTTCTGGCCCGGGAACAGGAAGCCCGCCTGGCTCAGCAGGATGCCGGCGACGGCGAACAGCACCAGCAGGATCAGGGCAATCAGCGGCCAGGTCCAGGGGCTGCGCTTCCGGCGCTCGGGCTCATCCCCGGGTTCGTCGTCGTACCGTTCCGGTTCCTGGTCCCAGCTGCGCTCGGCCGCCAGGGCGGCATCGGCACGCGACAGCGTGCTCCCCGCCCGGGTGGGGGCGCCATCTGTGTCCCCGGCAGCGGCTGCCCCGCCGGCAGCCGCGCCCGCGGCCGCGGCGCCCAGCACGGGCAGTGCCGAGGTGGCCGCCGTCGTGTTTTTCTCCGAAGCAATCACGCCGGTGGGTGCCGTGGCGATATTCACCGGGGCCGTCATGGCATCGGCGCCCCCTTCGAACAGGAGCATTCCGGGCACGGCCGCGTGGGCCGCAGGGATGTCACCGTTGCGGATGGCCTCTGCCGCCTCTGCCAGCTTGATCGCGTTGGCCGGGCGGTTCTTCGGGTCCTTGGCCAGCATGGACATCAGGAGTGCGCGGACCGGCTTGGGCAGCGATTCGGGCAGGGGCGGCGGCGCATCGTTTACCTGGGCCAGGGCGATGGCAATCTGGGATTCGCCGGAGAAAGGCCGGTGCCCGGTGAGGCACTCGTAGCCGATCACGCCGAGCGAGTAGATGTCGGAGGCGCCGGTGGCGGTCTGGCCGGTGGCCTGTTCCGGGGCGAGGTACTGGGCGGTGCCCATGACCTGGCCGGTCTGGGTCAGCGGCACCTGGTCCGCAAGGCGCGCGATGCCGAAATCGGTCACCTTGACCCGGCCGTCGGGGGTGATCAGCAGGTTTCCGGGCTTCACGTCACGGTGCACCAGGCCCTGGGCGTGGGCCACGGAAAGGGCCCGCGCCGTCTGCGCCATGATGGACAGTGTGCGGTCCGGCGAAAGGACCTGCTCGTGCTCGATGATGCTGCTCAGCGGCTGGCCGGGAACCAGCTCCATCACCAGGTAGGCAGAGCCTTCCTCCTCGCCGTAGTCGAAGACGTTGGCGATGCCCACGTGGTTGAGGAGGGCGGTGTGGCGGGCTTCGGCACGGAAGCGCTGGAGGAAGCCGGGGTCACCCGTGTACTCCTCTTTGAGTACCTTGATGGCCACGATCCTGCCCAGGATAAGGTCCTTGGCCTTCCAGACTTCACCCATGCCGCCGATCGCAATACGCGTGGTCAGCTGGAACCTGCCGCCGAGGGTGATTCCCGATGTAGGCCTCACTTATTCAACACCGCCTCAAAAATCTTCTTTGCGTTCGGACTGGTTAGCTGTGCTCCGGTGGTGATGTCCACGCCCTGCATCACGACGGTGACGGACACTTGCGGATCGTTGGCCGGGGCGAAGCCCGTAAACCACGAGTTGTTCAGGCCGTTCCCCAGCTCGGCGGTGCCGGTTTTGCCGGCAACCTGGACCCCGGGAATGCCGGCCCCTGAACCGATGCCCTCGCTGACCACGCTGGTCATCCACTCGGTGATCTGTCCTGCGATCTCCGGAGTCGTCGAGGTTCGCAAAGCCACCGGCTTCGGTTCGTCAATGACCCTGAGGTCCGGGGAACGTACTGCCTTGATCAGGTTCGGAGCCATCTGCACGCCGCCGTTGGCAATGGCCGAGGTCATCAGTGCGATCTGGAGCGGCGTCGCACGGACATCGCGCTGGCCAATGGCCGACTGCGCCAGTCCGGCGGCGTCCAGGTCCCGGGGGAAGACGCTCTTCTGGTAGTCCAGCTTGAGCTGGTCACCCAGCTCCTGGTCGAAGCCAAACTTGCTGGCCTGCTGTGCGATCGCGTTTTCCCCAAGATCCCTGGCGATGCTCGCGAAGGGGGTGTTGCACGACTGCTGCAGGGCGAACGCGAAGCTGGCCGTGCTCCGGGTGTAGCAGTTGCCGCCGGCGTAGTTGGGCAGCTGGTACTGGATGCCCGGGAAGCTCATCTGGGCCGGGTTGGGCAGAACACTGTCGGCGTTGTACTTGCCGGAGTTCAGGGCAGCCGCCGTGTCCACCAGTTTGAAGACGGAGCCCGGCGCCAGCAGGGCACCCGTGGGGCCGCTGACCGAGGGGTTCAGGTTGACGCCCGGGATCTTGATGGCCTCGTTGTAGGCAGCCTGTTCCTTGGCGATGTCCTGGGTGGCGATCAGGTTGGGATCGTAGGACGGCTTGCTGACCATGGCCAGGATGTTGCCCGTCTTGGGGTCGGTCACCACGATCGAGCCGCGCTGGCCGTCCGGAATGAGGTCGTACGCCAGCTTCTGGATTTCCGGGTCGATGGTGAGCTCGACGGACGCACCCTTGGGCTGGTTTCCCAGGAAGAGCTGCCCGATCCGGTCCAGGAAGAGCTGGTCCGAACTTCCGGCCAGCTGTGCATCCATGGACTGTTCGAGGCCGGTGACACCGTAACTGCGCGAGAAGTATCCGGTCAGCCCGGCATACAGCTCCGGCTGGTTGTAGCGGCGCTGGAACTTGCAGGACTCATTGCCCGGCACCGATTCTGCGATGGCGGAGCCGCCCACGAGGATCGCGCCGCGGTCGTTGCAGTAGTTCTGCAGGATGGCGCGGCGGTTCCAGGGGTTGGCCTTGAGTTCGTCGGCGCCCACCACCTGGACGTAGCTGATCGCACCGAAAATCAGGGCGAACATCGCGATCGCGGCGATCCATGAGTGTCGAATGGCCTGGTTCACAGGTGTTTCACCGCCTCGGTGGGAGCGTCTGGAAGTGTCTGGGTGGCGTTCCGGTCCTGCCGGTTTCCGGTCCCCGGCAGGGTCGCGGGCTTCTGCGCTTCAGGTGTCCGGCCGGGCTGCATCGGAGTGGTGTCCACCGGGCCCCGTGCCGTGTGCGAAATCATCAACAGCAGGCCGACGATGATCCAGTTGGCCAGCAGCGATGAGCCACCCGCTGCGAGGAACGGCGTGGTGAGGCCCGTCAACGGGATCAGGCGGGTGACGCCGCCGATCACCACGAAGCACTGCAGCGCGACGGCGAAGGAGAGGCCGCAGGCGAGGAGCTTGCCGAAGGCATCGCGGGTACCGAGGGCGGCGCGGAAGCCGCGGGTGAAGAGCAGCAGATACATCATCACAATGGCGAACAGCCCTATGAGGCCCAGTTCCTCACCGAAGGAGGCGATGATCATGTCGCTGTTGGCAAATGGCACCAGGTTGGGCCGGCCCTGTCCGAGCCCGGTTCCGACGAGTCCGCCGCTGGCCATGCCGAAGAGGCCTTCCACGATCTGGCCGCTGCCGCCCGGGGAGCGTCCGAAGACTTCCTCGGTGAAGGCATTGAGCCAGCTGTCGACGCGCAGGGCCACGTGCGAGAAGACCCTGGACGCGACGAAACCGCCGCCGAGGATCAGGGTGAGGCCGATGACCACCCAGCTGATGCGGCTCGTGGCGACGTAGATCATGACGATGAACAGGCCAAAGAACAGCACGGACGATCCGAGGTCGCGCTGGAAGATGAGCACCCCGATGCTCACGAGCCAGGCCGTGATCATGGGACCCATGTCCTTGAACCGCGGGAACTGTATGGGGCCGATCTTGCGTCCGGCCAGCATGATGAGGTCGCGGTTCGACGAAAGATACCCGGCAAAGAATATGGCGAGGGTAATCTTGGCGACTTCACCCGGCTGGAACGTCATCGGGCCGAGGCGGATCCAGACCCGGGCGCCGAGGATCTCGCCGGCGGAGATGCCCGGGACCAGGGGCAGGATCAGGAGCAGGGCGCTGACAGCCAGGGAAATGTAGGTAAAACGGCGCAGGATCCGGTGGTCCTTGAGGAACCAGATGACGGCGATGGCAACAGCCATGGCGATGAGGGTCCAGCGCAGCTGGTTATTGCCGGTATCGTCGCCCGGTGCATCAAGGCGGTGGATCATCGCCAGGCCGAGGCCGTTCAAGGCGACCACCAGGGGAAGTATTACCGGATCCGCATATTTCGCCCGCAGCCTGAGGACAACGTGGAACACCAGGGACGCGACGGCTAGCAGGCTGGACTGGAACCAGAAGTCCGTATCCAGCGAGGTCTGTTCATCGATGCTGGTCAGCGCATTGGCGCCGATGCTCACTGACAAAGCGAGCAGGAGCAGCAGCAGTTCCACGTTGCGCCGGGGTTTGGGCATGGTGTCGGCGTGGCTCATTGGCCCCCCTCACAGGTAGCGGTTGGGGTGGGTACGGCCGAGGCTCCGGCTGTTGCGGTGGGCGACGCCGTCGGGCTGGCGGTTGACGTCGCCTTTGGAGAGGCCGAGGTTGTCGGCTTCGGGGTGGCGGTGGCCTTGGCCGTCGCGGTTCCCTTGGCGGTGGAGGTGGCCTTCGGCGAGGCCGACGCTGTTGCCGTGGGCGACGGAGTCAGGCACTCATCCGGCGGAGCCGTGCTGCCCGTGCGTTCGAGGTTCTTGACGATCCGCTGCGCATCATAGAGATCCCGCGCCGGAACCGTCTGGCGGACCCGCTGCTGGGAGAACTGCGGCAGCGAATCCATCCGGATGTCGGTGACAGCTTCGAGGGTGGAAAGCTGGATGGGCCCGAGGCGCTGGGAGACGCCGTTGAAGATGGCCACCCGCTGGTCAAATTCACCGATGTAGTAGCGGGTCTGCGTCCAGGCATATCCGAGCCAGAGGCCGACGGCGAGGACCAGGAGTGCGGCGCCGGCGATTCCCAGGGTGAGCCAGCGGCGCGGGCGCCGGGCGGGCGTGAACTCCTCCGCCTCGTCGCGGGCCTGGTCCGACTTGTGCGTGAGCACGGTGGCCGCGCGGCGGGCAACCGTCCGGCCGGCAATCGTGGGGATGGAGCCTGTTTCGGCGGCAGCGACGGCTGCGCCGACGAGGATGTGCGGGCGGGAGGAAAGCTCCTCGCGCAGCACCTCCGCGGACAGGTGCTCACCCAGGTGCGGGTCGGTGCTGGTGGCCGGTTCATCCGATGGCTTGCCGGAAGTCCCGCCTGTTCCGTCGGGCCCGGGCGCACTGTCAGGCCCGGAGGTACTGTCCGCCGCGGAGCCGGCGGACACGGGGGCTGCGGCCGGAGGGGAGGGCGGAAGCCCGGAGTCCGGGCTGCCGGTGGCGGCAGCGGGAGTGTCACCCTGGGTGGCGGCCTTTGTCCCGGTGATTGCTTCCGGTTGTCCGGCGTCAGGGACGATGTCGACGGCGGCGGTACTGACGTCGTCGGGCGTCTCCTCCGCGATTTCCACCATGACAACGGTGACGTTGTCCGGCGCGCCTGCCTCAAGCGTGAGGTCGACGAGCGTCTCGACGCATTCGCTCAGATCCGGGGTTTCGCGCACGGTGCGCTCCACGACGTGGCCTGCGACGTAGTTCAGGCCGTCAGAGCAGAGCAGCCAGCGTTCCCCGGGCTGCACGTCGATGGTTGCGAGATCCAGTTCGGGGCTTGCGTCGACGTCACCGAGGACGCGCATCAGGACGTTCTTGTGCGGATGGGTTTCCGCTTCTTCGGGGCGCAGCCGGCCCTCGTCGATGAGGCGCTGGACGAAGGTGTGGTCCACGCTGATCTGTTCGAACTCACCGTCACGGAGGCGGTAGGCGCGGGAGTCGCCGATGTGGGCGAAATGCAGCTTGCCCTCGGCCAGCAGCAGGGCGGTCACGGTGGTTCCCATGCCCGCCAGCTTGGGGTTGATATGGACGAGTTCCGAGAGCAGCGAGTTGGCGGTCTGGATTTCGTCGGCCAGCACGGTGCCGGCGTCGTCGTCGTAATCGTCGGTGTCCAGGTGGATCATGTCCAGGACGGTGGCGGCGGAAGCAACATCGCCGCCGGCGTGGCCGCCCATGCCGTCCGCGACGACGGCCAGATGCCGCCCAACGTACGCGGAGTCGTCGTTCTTCGCACGGATGCGGCCGACGTCGGAGCGCGCCGCATAGCGCAGGATAAGGGGCCGAGGTGAGGCTGGAACCTCGCCGGCCGGCATGTCCGGAGCGGCCATGGCTACGGCCTCAATTCAATGACCGTCTTGCCGATTCTCACGGGTACACCAAGGTCCACGGGCAGGGCCCTGGTGAGCTGCTGGTCGGCCAGATAGGTGCCGTTGGTGGAGCCGAGGTCCTCGATGAACCAGCGGCTTCCCTGGGGAAAGAGCCGGGCGTGCCTGCCGGAGGCGTAATCGTCCTCCAGCACCAGCGTGGCCTCCTGGGCGCGGCCCAGCAAAATGGGGCTGGCAGCCAGGGGGACGGTGCGGCCCTTGAGCGGGCCTTCGGTGACCACCAGCTGGCGTGCCTGCTGCCTGGCCGGAGCCGGCGCGGGTTCTGCGAGTTCCGGGTTCTTGCGGACCTGGCGTGCCGTGGGTGCGCCGGTGGCGGCCTTGCGGCCGATCATGAGGTCGCGGCGCATGGCGGAGACGATGCTGAAAATGAGGACCCAGAGAAGAAGCAGGAACCCGAAGCGCAGTGCGGTGATGGTCAGTTCGCTCATGGGCGGCCGCCAGTGTTGGCGGGCAGGAGGCGGAAGATGATTTTGGTCCGTCCCATCGTGATGGTGGAGCCATCGGTAAGCTCCATGGTCCCGGCCACTTTCTGTCCGTTGACGTAGCTGCCGTTTGTGGAGCCGAGGTCGACGGCGGTGGTGGTGCCTCCCTGGGTTTGGATTTCCAGATGCCGGCGGGAGACCCCGGTGTCATCCACCAGAATGTCAGCCTCTGATGAACGGCCCAAAACCACTGAGGGCGCATTGAGTGAATACCGCTGGCCGTCGATGTCCAGGACAGGCTGCAGCCGGACCGGCTGGCGGTTGGGCGCGGCCGGCACGTTGGCGCGCGGGGCGGCCGGAGCTGCGCCGGAGGACTTTTCGGTTTTTGAGGTGATCTCGAAGTCGCCGGCCCGGTGGGCTTCGTCCCGGCGGAAGGAAATGCGGACCGGGCCCTGGAGGATGTATCCCTGGCTGCGGACGTGGTTGATCACGACGTCGCAGAGTTCCTCCGCCAGCGGCGTTCCCCATTCCTGGGCGCGCTGGAAATCCTCGTCGCTCAGGAGCACGTCGAAGACGTTGGGTACCAGGGTGCGCCCGGCGGCGATGGTGATGGCCTTGTGGTCCACTTCGCGGCGGAGGCGGCTCGCGATTTCCACGGGCTCAACCTGGGCTTTGGAGCCGGTGGAGAAGACGCCGCGGACGGCCTTTTCAATGCCGCGTTCGACCTTGTCCAGCAAACCCATGGTCCTCTCCTTTCCTTGCTGCTGAGGGACAGTACGTCCCGCGGAACTCATTCTGGCAACGCAGTCACAACAAAATACCGTGCCCGCCGAAAGCGGGCCCTGATACATCCGATACTACTTGCCACGTCCGCGAAAGACCTTAATCCACAACGCGCCGAGGACCTGATTCGTTCACGTTTCCCGCTTGATTGTGGGCGCCATCACAGTCCCTGATCCTCCCCGTGCACCCGCTTTGATGGGACCTGAGGCCGTGGCTGCGGGCGGGAAACCGGCCAAAAAGCGGGTGCCACGCCCCGATTAGGAATTTGCGGGGAATGTCCGTTATGCTTGATCTCGCTGCTTTCACAAGGCAACAGGCCGGAGACCGGACGGGCCGAGTGGAAGAAGTTGCGCGCGAGTGGCGGAACGGCAGACGCGCTGGCTTCAGGTGCCAGTGTCCGAAAGGGCGTGGGGGTTCAAATCCCCCCTCGCGCACGCATCAGAGCCCCGGGAAATCGATGGTTTCCCGGGGCTCTTTCTTTTCCGCGCGTTGTGACGGAAGCCGTTGGTCAGCCGGCTGCCAGCGCCGCGTTAACCAGCTTGGCCAGTTCCGGTGCCGCGCTTTCTGTCACAGCGCCCGGGGCTCCCGTTTTCACGACCGTGGCCGCCAGGGTGCCCTTAACCCCGGTGACGGTCAGGACGGCCTGCTTTTGCCCTTTGGGCAGGGTCTGGGTCTGAAGGGCGCTCATCGACTTGTCGGCGTCCACCGCGACCTCCACCGGTTTCATTGCACTCGTGACTTTCTGCCCCTTCAACTCGAACGTGTAGCTGGCACAGTTGCGGAGTGCGGCCTCGCTCTTGTCGAACTGGTCCGTCATGACCGCGGGGTCCTTGACGGCGAAGACTGTGACGATCGTGGCGGTCTTTGCCGCCGCCGCCAGGCTTGCACCGGCGGCGTAGGTGCTGCCTTCGGGAACCTGCGTATTGTTGTCAGCCAGCACCCCGCACGCCTTCGGCGTGATGACGGCGTTCTTCAGCAGCTCACGGGCGACAATGAGGCCCTGATCCACCTGGGCGGCTGGAACAACGGTGAGGGCCCGGCCCTGCGCATCCTTAAGTCCGCTGACGATTGCGGTGAGTTCCTCGTTGGTGTAGGCCTTCGCCGCGGACGTCGCCGAGGGGGATGCGGAGGAAGGCTCCGCCGTCGTGCTTGTTTCGGCCGCGGCGCTGGAAGCGGAGGTGCTCCCGGACGGCTCGGCCGTGCTTGAGGGCGAGGGCCCGCCGCAGCCGGCGAGGAAGATGGCCGCTGCCGCGGCGAGGGAGATTGGCGCGATGCTTCGGTGCATGAGTGGATCCCCGTTCCGTGTGCCGGCTGACCCGCGGGTTTTCGCGGGCCTGTCCCGGAAACCGCTCCGGCCGGGGACCGGAGCGCAGGGAGCAGCGTTCGGCTTTCGCCCGGCCGCGTGCGATTGCTCCGAGCGTACGACGCTTGTCCTTTCAACGCCAGAGTGCCGGGCGTCAGACTTGTGGGCACGCCGAAAAACGCAGCGGGCGGGCGCCGGAATCCGGCACCCGCCCCGCTGGCTGTGTGTGGCCTACTTCGCCGTTGACGGCTCCATTCGTGCCGCGCCCGGCGCCGGTGCCTTCTCCGCGATGTCCGAGGCCGGCTTGCGCTCCTTCAGGAAGTACACCAGGATCGCAGCCACCGTGGAGGCCGCGGCCAGGGCGAACAGGCCGGGCACCACGCTTCCGGTCTGCTCCTTGATGATGCCGAACCCGAACGGTGCCACGAAGCCGCCGAGGTTGCCCAGCGAGTTGATGATGGCGATGGCAGGGGCGAGGACCAGCGGATGCAGGGCGGACTGCGGAATGGTCCAGAACAGCGGTGACGCGCTCTTGAAGCCCATGGCGGCGACGGCCAGGAACACGAGGGCAAGGACCGGCGTAGCCACGGCAGCCGCGAGCGTGCCGACGGCGGCCACCAGGAGCGCGGCAACCAGCAGCGGGCGCTTGGACTTAGCCCTGTCCTGCCACTTGGCTGCGAAGTACATGGCAAAGACGGCGCAGACCCAGGGGATGGAGGAAAGGAAGCCGACGCTCAGGTCCGTGGTGCCCGGGATCTGCTTGACGATGGTAGGCAGCCAGAACGTGTTTGCGTAGATGGAGAGCTGCACGGAGAAGTAGATGCCGCACAGCAGGAGGATCTGCGGGTTCAGGAGCATCTTCCAGCGGTTCACCTTGCCGCCGTCGGCCTTCGTGTGCTGGGCGTCCTCTTCGTCGATCGTTGCGGTGAGGGCCGACTTTTCACCGGCCGTGAGCCACTTGGCATCCTGGATCCTGGCCTCGAGGAAGAAGAATACGGTGATGCCGACTGCCACGGAGAGTGCCCCCTCGAAGCCAAACAGCCACTGCCAGCCCCGCAGGCCCAGAACGTCATGGAGGCTCAGGAGCAGTCCGGCGATGGGGCCGGACAGTGCTGCGGCCACCGAGGACCCGGCGATGAAGATGGCGGTCGCCTTGCCGCGCTGCCCGGCGGGCACCCAGCGGGCAAAGTAGAAGATGACGGCCGGGAAGAAGCCGGCTTCTGCCGCCCCCAGCAGGAACCGCAGAACGTAAAACATCATCTCGTTCTGGACGAATGCCATGAGGAAGGACACGATGCCCCAGCTGATCATGATCCGGGTCAGCCAGACTTTGGCGCCGTACTTCTCCATCATCACGTTGCTCGGAAGCTCAAAAATCGCGTACGCAATGAAGAACAGCCCGGCGCCGAAGCCGTAGGCCGCGGCGCCGATGCCCACGTCAGCCTGCAGGTGGTCCTGGGCATAGCCGATGTTGGAGCGGTTCAGCTGGTTGCATACGAGCATGACCAGCATGATGGGCAGCACGCGCCGGAAAAACTTCTTCATGGCCGTAGCCACGTCCGTGACAGCAGTGTCTACAGACTGCATGGGGAATCCTCTTTGATAGAGCAGCAAAATCACGCTGTGGGGACTACGGGGTGGCCGTTGTGGTCCTCGCCACAGCACTCATTAACTGTAAGCAGTAGGTTTCATGCCCGTCCAACACACATATTGCATGGCGTGATACCCGCAGGGAACTGCTACGGCATCCGGCGCGACTCCACCCTGATGTAGCGGGCGGGCTGCCCTTCCTTACCTGTTGGCAACATACCCGGCCGCCACGCTCATGCCTGCACCGCCGTCAGGACCGCGCCGGTTGTGGCGTAGGACCGCAGGTTGGCGAGTGTCAGCTCGGCCATGTCGGCCCGGGTCTCGTTGGTGCCGCTTCCCAGGTGCGGCAGCAAAACGACGTTGTCGAGGCTGAGGAAGTCCTCCGAAACCTTCGGCTCGTCCACAAAAACGTCCAGGCCCGCACCGGCCAGCCGTCCGGCCAGCAGCGCAGCCACGAGGGCATCCTCATCCACAACAGAACCCCTGGCGATGTTGATCAGGTAACCGTCGGGTCCCAGCGCATCTATGACGGCGGCGTCCACCAGGCCGGCCGAACCTGCCCCGCCGGCGGCGGCCACGATCAGCACGTCGCAGCCGGCAGCCAGCTCGACAGGGGAAGCGGCGTACCGGTAGGCGACGTCGGCCACCGGATTGCGGCTGTGGTAGCTGATGTCGCAGTCAAAGCCCTCCAGTCTGCGCGCAATGGCCCGTCCGATCCGGCCGAGTCCGAGGATCCCCACTTTCCGCCCGCTGGCCTTGGTGGCCAGCGGAAAATTGCCCTTGCTGAGCCAGTCTCCACGGCGGACGTAGCGGTCCGCGGCACTGATTTTGCGGAGCACGTCCAGGTAAAGGGCGACGGCGGTATCGGCGACGCAATCATTGAGGACGTCCGGGGTGTTACTGACGGCGATGCCCCGCTGGGCAGCCTGCGCCACGTCCGTGGTGTCATAGCCGACGCCGAAATTGATGACGGCCCGCAGGTTGGGCAGCGCACGCATCAGCTCCGTTCCGACGCCAAACTTTCCGGACGTCACGGCGACCTCGAAGGTCGTCCCGTACTCCCGCAGGAACTCCTCCCGCTCGGGTGCGGCGTCGGGGAGACGCACGGCGTTGTAGTCCTTCCGGATGGATTCTTGGACGGCTGGCATGAGGGGCCCGACCTGCAGGACGGCGATGTTCTCCATAGCTGCACCCTAAGGATTCCGATTCATACAGGTCCAACATGTAAATGGCATCAATCGATGCCCGGACTGTATCGGTGCTGCACCTCCCGCGGAACCACGCGGATTTTCCGGCAACGTGGCAGCCGTCACAGGGCCTCGCGGCTGTGTGGGCCCTTCTCCTGGCGCCCCGGGCACCGCGGGAAATCCTTGTGGACCCCCTTGCCCTCAATTAGCTTGAGTCCAGCGCGGCCCCAAGCACCTGGTCCAGAGCCTTGTTCCATGACTCCAGAACCAGCCGCCGCAATCACCCGACCCGGAGGAAATACAATGACGTCTTCTTCAAAGCTCCCCTTCCCCGCTGCAGTGCTCAAATGGCCGGCGCTGGCCTCCGTTGCCGTGCTGGGACTGAGCGGCTGCTCGGTTGCCAATTCCGACGCCGCGGCCCCCTCCTCGAACTCGGTCCGCGTGGTCCTCGCGCAGGAACCGCCCACCCTGGAAGCCTGTGAGTCGAACCTGACCTCCACCGGTGTTGTGGTGCGCTCGAACGTCACCGAGCCCCTGATTGAACGGAACCCGCAGACGGGCGCACTCGAACCGAAGCTGGCGACGGAATGGAAAGCCACGAGCGACACAGAATGGACGCTGAAGCTGCGTGAAGGGGTCAAATTCCAGGACGGAACACCGTTCAACGCCGAAGCGGCAGCCTTCACCATCGACCGGGCGGTCAACTCCAAACTCGGCTGCAACGTGGAAGGCTACGTCTTTGGCGACGCGGACCTCAAAGTGAAGGCGGTGGATGCCACCACCCTGACCGTGACGACTCCCGAACCCGACCCCATCCTGCCGCTGCGCCTTTCATTCCTCGAGGTGGTTCCGACGTCAACCAGCACGACGGCGAAAGTCCGTGAGCCGATCGGCACCGGCCCCTACAAGATCGAGCAGTGGGACGCAGGCCAGAAGATCACGCTCTCCACCTGGGACGGCTACTGGGGCGACAAGCCCGCCTACGCCAAGGCTGAATACCAGTGGCGTTCCGAAAGCTCCGTGCGGGCTGCCATGATCACCAGCGGCGAAGCCGACGTCGCCATGGGCCTCAGCCCGGACGACAACATCGGCGACCTCGGCGTCGATTACCCCAACAATGAAACCGTTGCCCTCCGCCTGGACGCCAACGTGGCACCGCTCAATGACATCCGTATCCGCCAGGCCATCAACTACGCCATCGACAAGGAAGGCATCGTCAACTCCCTCTACCAGGGCAAGCACAAGGTGGCGGCGCAGCTGGTTCCGGAGGGCATCGTGGGCCACAACTCCGCACTGAAGGGCTGGCCGTTCGACCTCGACAAGGCCAAGTCCCTCGTGGCCGAAGCCAAGGCGGCCGGCGTGGACACGTCCAAGCAGATCTCGCTGGTGGTCCGCAGCGCCCAGTTCCCCAAGATCACCGAACTCGGCCAGGTCCTCCAGGAGCAGCTCAGCCAGGCCGGCCTCAACGTCAAGCTCAAGATGCTCGAAACCAGCCAGCACCTGACGTACCAGGTCCGCCCGTTCGCCAAGGACGATGGCGCGGTGGCGCTGATGACACAGCACGGCAACCAGGCCGGAGACGCCGCCTTCACCGTCGACCAGTACATGCTGTCCAACGGTGCCCAGAGCTACTTCGGCACCCCGGAGTTCGACGCCATGATCAAGAAGGCCGATGCTGCGTCCGGCGACGAGCGGAAGAAGGACTTCGAGGAGATCTTCGCCTACCAGAACGACAAGGTTGTGCAGTTCGCCCACATCTCGCACCAGACCGGCATCCTCGGCAAGGCCAAGTCCGTGAACTACACGCCCAACTCATCCAGCGGCGATGAGCTGCGTGTTTCGGAAATGACCCCGGCCAGCTAGCCCGGACTGCCGGGAGAGAAGGACAGCCATGCTGATCTACTTGAGGAAGCGGATCGTCTCCAGCGCGCTGCCGCTGGTGGTGGTGATCGTCGGGGTGTTCGCCCTGGCCAGGATGACGGGAAATCCCGCCAGCCTGTACCTGCCACTGAACGCCACCCAGCAGATGCGCGATGATTTCACGGCGCGCAACGGCCTGGACCAGCCACTGCTGGTCCAGATGGCCGACTATTTCGGCGGGGTGCTCCGGCTCGATTTCGGGCAGTCACTGCGCACCGGGCAGGATGCAGCCGCCATGGCGCTGCGTGCCTTCCCCGCCACCCTGCAGCTGGCCGCCACCACCATGGTGCTGGCCGTGCTGCTGGCACTCGTGGTCGGCTGCTGGGCGGCGCTGAAGCCGAACGGAATCGCCGACCGGATCTCAAGTTTCGTCTCCATGGCTGCCGCTTCGATCCCGGATTTCTGGCTCGCCATCGTAGGTATCTGGATATTCGCGATCACCCTGGGCTGGCTGCCGACATCAGGTGTGTCGGGAGCCAGCGCCTGGGTGCTGCCCATCGCCACCCTGCTCCTGCGCCCGTTCGGCGTGCTGGTCCAGATCGTCCGCGGGTCCATGGTGTCGGCTCTGTCGGAGCCGTACATCAAGCTGGCCCGCAGCCGCGGCGCCGGTGAACTCCGGGTGGTTACGCACCACGCGCTGCGAAACGCCGCCGCCCCGGCACTGACGGTGGCCGGCGACCTGACCGTGGGCCTGGTCAACGGTGCCGTGGTGGTGGAGACGATCTTCGGGTGGCCGGGGATCGGCAAACTGATGATCGATTCGATCCTGCAGCGCGACTTCGCCGTCCTGCAGGCAGCGGTCCTGCTGACCGCCGTCGCGATCTTTGCCCTGAACATCCTCATCGACATGGGCTACGCGCTGCTGGACGCGCGCGTCCGTCCCGTCACGGTAAAGGCCTAGGAGCAGCCATGCAGAATTCACTGACTGAGGTCACGACGGACAGCAGGCAGGACGGGAAGCTGAGCCTCTTCCGCCTCCTGCTCAAGGACCGCTTCGCCACCATCTCGGCGCTCGTCCTGGTGTTCGTCGGCCTGACCGCGCTGGTTGGACCCGCCCTGATGGGCGACCTGGCCACAAAACAGAACCTGCTGTTCGCCAACAAGGCACCGTTCACTTTCGCGCACGGCTGGGAGTACTTCCTGGGCAGCGATTCGCTCGGCCGGAGCATGCTGGCCCGCCTGGTGGTTGCCAGCCGGACCACCCTGTCCGTCGCCCTGCCTGCGGTAGCAGTGGCGCTGGTCTTCGGCTCGCTGTGGGGTGTCTGGGCCGGCTACCACCGCGGCTGGCGGGAAAACGCGTCCATGCGCATCGCCGACATCATCATGAGCTTCCCCTCGCTGCTGCTCGCCGTCGTCGTCCTTTATGTCTTCAGCCCCTCCGCCGCGAACATCGTCCTGATCCTGGCCCTGACCCGCATACCTATCTATCTGCGCACCGCCCGCGCCGAGTCGGCGGAGCTGCAGAGCCGGACGTTCGTGGACGCTGCCCGCACGTTCGGTGCCAAGCCGGGCGCGATCATCGTCCGGCACGTCATCCCCGTGGTGCTGCCCACCCTGCTCACGCTGGCCACCCTCGAGTTCTGCTACGTGATGCTTGCCGAGTCCTCGCTGAGCTTCCTGGGCATCGGCATCCAGCCGCCGGACGTCAGTTGGGGCCTGATGGTGTCGCAGGGCCGGCAGTACCTGCAGACCGCCTGGTGGCTGTCCATCTTCCCCGGTGTGGCCATCGTGATCACCACCATCGCCGCCAACGTCCTCGCGGCCTGGCTGCGGATCGCCTCCGATCCGGCCCAGCGCTGGCGCCTGGCACTTCCCCGCAAGCGGCTGATCGCCCGCATTCCAGTGAAGGAGACCCAGCCGTGAAAACAGCTGCCGAACCCGTAACCCGACGCCACGCCGCGGACGCGAAGGCACACGACGTCGTTCTGCAGGTCCGGGACCTCGCCGTGGACATCCGCACCCACCGCGGCACCGTCCGTGCCGTGAACAGCGTGGGATTCGAAGCCCGGGCCGGGGAAACCCTGGCGCTGCTGGGCGAATCCGGCTGCGGCAAGTCCATGACCGCCAAGGCATTGGCCGGCATCATGGACCCCGTCTGTGACCTCGCCGGAGGTGAGATCCTCCTCAATGGCACCGACCTAGCCGCGCTCAGCTCCAAGGAGCGGCTGAAGTTCGCCGGTCCCGGCCTGGGCATCGTCTTCCAGGACGCCCTCACTGCCTTGAACCCGGTCTATACCGTAGGCACGCAGCTTGGGGAGGCCTTCCGGATCCACCGGGGCCTCAACGCGAAGCAGGCCCGCGCCGAGGCGATTGACCTGATGAAACGCGTGGGAATCCCGGAACCGGAATCACGCGTGAACTCCTATCCGCACCAGTTCTCCGGCGGCATGCGCCAGCGCATCCTCATCGCGATGGCCGTGGCATTGAACCCGCGCCTGCTCATTGCCGATGAACCCACCACCGCGCTGGACGTCACCGTCCAGGCGCAGATCATGCAGCTGCTGCGGACGCTCCGCGAAGAGGGCCAGATGGCCGTCATCCTTATCACCCACGACCTCGCGGTCGTGGCCGAGGAAGCGGATTCGGTGGTCATCATGTACGCCGGCAACGTCGTGGAGAGCGGACCTGTGTCCGAGGTCTTCGCCGATCCCCGGCACCCCTACACGAAGGGCCTGCTGGAATCCGTGCCGCTGAACCTGGAGCGCGGAGAGCAGCTCAATTCCATTCCGGGCAGCCCGCCCGAGCTGCACGACATCCCGGCAGGCTGCGTCTACCAGTCGCGCTGCCCCCTGGTGCAGGACATCTGCCGGGCTGAGCGTCCCGCCCTCCGGCCGGTCAAGGGTCCGGTCACCCATCGCGCGAACGGCGCCAACTCAGACGCCGACGCCGGTGCTGCCGCGCCGCGGCCCGGCCGCACCGCCGCCTGCCACTTCAGCGAGGAGATCACCAATGCCTGAGCCGCTACTGGCCATCGACGGCCTGACCAAGACGTTCCACGTAGCCAAGAGCGCCAGCGGAAACACCCGCCTCAAGGCCCTGGACGGGATAAGCCTCACGGTTGGCCGGGGGGAGACCCTGGGGCTGGTCGGCGAATCCGGCTGCGGCAAGTCCACCCTGGCCCGGACCCTGATGATGCTGGAAACCCCCGACGAAGGAACCGTGACCTTTGAGGGAACCAACCCGTTCGGGCTCCGCGGCAAGGAACTGCTGAGCTGGCGCAGGCGCGTGCAGATGGTGTTCCAGGACCCGTTCGCCTCGTTGAATGCCCGGATGAACGCCGGGGACATCATCGCCGAGCCGTGGGCCACGCACCGCAGCCTTTATCCGACGTCGCCGGAGCGTGAGGCGAGGGTCCGGGAACTGCTTCACATGGTGGGGCTCCGCCCGTCCGATGCCCGCAAGTCGCCGCAGGAATTCTCCGGCGGGCAACGCCAGCGCATTGGCATCGCCCGGGCCCTAGCACTGAACCCTGACGTCATCATCCTCGACGAGCCCGTCTCCGCGCTGGATCTTTCCGTCCAGGCCCAGGTGCTGAACCTGCTCAATGAGCTCCAGCGGGAACTTGGCGTTTCCTACATCTTCATCTCGCATGATCTGACGGTGGTGCGGCACGTGGCAGACCGGGTGGCCGTGATGTACCTCGGCAGGATCATCGAAACCGGCACCACCGATGAAGTCTTCGACCATCCACGCCACCCCTACACGGCGGCCCTGATGTCGGCGTCACCGAAGCTGGATGTCACCGGTGCCAAGCGTGACCGGATTGTCCTCAGAGGCGAGCTGCCCTCACCGCTGGATCCGCCGTCGGGCTGCCGCTTCCGGACGAGGTGCTGGAAGGCGGAGGACATCTGCGCCGAAGCAGCGCCGGAGCCGCGGCTGCTGGCTGCCCCGGACGGCACCCGGCATATTGCAGAATGCCATTTCCCGCTTGATTCCCTCGAGGGCCTCACCGGCGTCACCGCCGTTGCTTCTTCCCGATGACAGCTGACCGGTGACCGGTGCCGAGTATGCCCTGATCGCGGGGGCCATCTTCCTGGGCGCCTGCCTGCAGGCATCCACTGGCTTCGGCCTGGGCATGCTGGCGGCGCCGGTCATCGCGATGGTGGAACCGGCGCTGCTGCCGGCCACGCTGATCCTCCTGGCCCTCCTGGTCACGGTCCTCGTGACCGCGCGCGAGCGGCAGCACCTCGACCTGCGGGGCACCGGATGGGCGCTGGTGGGCCGGATCCCCGGAAGTTTCCTCGGCGCGTGGCTGGTGGCATTGCTCTCCCGCGAGGGCCTGGCCTGGGTGGTGGTGACGGTGGTGCTGGCCGGCCTCCTGCTGGCGGCCAGAGGCTGGGCACCCCGGCCTGTGCGCACCAACCTCATCGTTGCCGGCGCCGCCTCGGGCATCATGCGCACTGCCACCTCCATCGGCGGTCCGCCAATGGCACTGGTTTGGCAAGGGCACGACGGACCCCGGATGCGTGGCACCATGAGCGCGTTCTTCATGGTGGGGTCAACGATCTCGATGGCCATGCTGTGGATAGCCGGCGCGGTCACGGCGGAGATGCTGGCATTGGCACTCTGGATGGTCCCGGCGGTGGTGGGCGGCTTTGCCGCGTCCCGCTTCGTCAACCGCCTCCTCAACCCGAGGCGCCTGAAAGCCCTGGCGATCGGCGCGTCGGCGTTGGGAAGCGTGCTGCTGGTAGTGCAGCTGATCTCTCAGCTCGCCGCTGCCGGCTAGGAAGCCACCGGCCTGGCCACCAGGTTCGCCAGCTCCCCGCCGCGGGCAAGCCGGGCGATATTGGCGGCGATGTCGGCCGCGCGGCGCTCAAACGTGATGCGGGCATGGCCGGAATGGTGCGGTGTGAGCACCGTGTTCTCCAGTTCGGCGAACGGCAGTTTAGCGGGCGGAACCACGCCGTCCGCCGGCTGCCCCCACCACACATCCAGGCCCGCTCCGGCGATGCGCCGGTCCTTCAGCGCCGTGTACAGCGCGGACTGGTCCACCACCGGCCCCCGCGCGACGTTGATCAGCAGGCCGGTGGCCTTCATGGCGGACAGTTCGGCTGCACCGATCATCCCTTTTGTGCCGGCGTCCAGCGGCACCGTGACCACCACGACGTCGGACGCGGCGAGGAGCTCATGGAGCTGCCCGTTTCCGCCCACCCAGTCGGGGTGGACGCCGTCGGGAAGCGGAGCAGCCGGGTTCCGGCGGACAGCCCGGACCGTCATGCCGAGCGCCCCGGCAACCCGCGCCACCTCGGCACCTATGGAACCCAGGCCCACCAGTCCCAGCGTCAGGTCGGCAAGGACGGGGTGGAAGGTCACCCCGGGATCGGTGGCGATGGTGCGCCACTCTCCCTGGCGGAGTGCGCGCTCCGCCGCGGCAACGTTGCGCGACAGCATCATGGTGACCATGAGGACATGCTCTGCGATGGGCCGCGCATGGTGGAATGTGTTGGCCACCAGCGCCGGTGGTGCCAGTTGGGTGAAGGAGATCTTGTCGTACCCGGCGCCGGTGACGTGGACCAGGCGCACACGGGAGGCCGCCCCGGCCTCGGCCGGGCTGAGGGAGGAACAGACGACGACGTCGGCCCCCGCCAGTGCGTCAAGCCGGCGTTCCGGGGTCCAAGCCGCCGCCATGTCCCAGCGGTGAGTGCCGCCGTCGGCCTTCAGCTGGTCAGCAAACCGGCTGATGATGGGGTCAGTGACCACAATCCTCAGGGATTCCAAGGCCGGCGAGCCGGACTCTGCCGCTACCACCGGGGGCTCTGCAGTTCGTACGACGGGTGGAGCCGTTGCATGTAGCCGGTGTCATCCCTGCTGCGGATCCCGCAGTCGAGGTACTGGCGGTGCAGGCGTGCCAGGGCGTTACGGTCGATCTCCACACCGAGTCCGGGCGCGGTGGGGACCTTGACAGCGCCGTCCGTGAACGTGAAGACCCCGCCGGCGATGACGTCCTCGGACGGGTCTTTCCAAGGCCAGTGCGTGTCGCAGGCGTAGTCGAGGTTGGGGGTTGCCGCGGCGAGGTGGACCATGGCGGCGAGGCTGATGCCCAGGTGGGAGTTGGAGTGCATGGACAGCCCCAGCCCGAATGTTTCGGTGATGCCCGCCAGGAACTGGCTGCGGCGCAGGCCGCCCCAGAAATGGTGGTCGGAAAGGATGACGTCCACTGCCCCGGCGGCCACGGCGGGTGCCATATCCGCGAAGCTGACCACGCACATGTTCGTCGCCAGCGGCATGCCCACCTCGCGGCGGACGGCGGCCATGCCTTCAATCCCCGGCGTCGGGTCCTCGAGGTACTCAAGGACCCCGTGCAGTTCCTTTCCAACGCGGATGGAGGTCTCCACGGTCCAGGCACCGTTGGGGTCGATCCGCAGGGGCAGGTCGGGGAATTCGGCACGGAGGGCCTGGATGGCGGCGATCTCCTCCTCGGGCGGGAACACACCGGCCTTCAGCTTGAGTGCACTGAAACCAAAGTTGTCCACCATGGTCCGGGCCTGCCTGACGATCCCTTCCGGATCAAGGGCGGGGCCCCAGGTGTCGTCTGCCTGGCCGGGGTGGCTTGCCCACTTGTAGAACAGGTAGCCGCTGAACTGGACCGACTCGCGGACGGCGCCACCAAGGAGGTCGCTGACGGGCCGGCCCAGCAGCTTGCCCTGGACGTCCAGGGCGGCGACGTCGAACGGGGACAGCACGCGGTCGGCGGTGCTTGAGCCAGTGACCATGCCGCTCATGCCGTGCCCGCCCTGGATGGTGTCCTTCTCGAGTGCCCGGGCGATCCGGCTGCGCAGCCCGTTGATGTTGAACACGTCCGTCCCGGGCAGGACACTTGCGGCCAACCGCAGGCGGGCGAGGTGGCCGGCATCGCCGTAGGTCTCGCCGAAGCCCGAGACGCCGGCGTCCGTCTGGACCTCGACAATGGCCCGCAGGGCAAATGGCTCGTGAACGCCGACGGTGTTCAGGAGCGGCGGATCCTTGAATGCCACAGGGGTGATGGAGACGCCGGTGATCCTGGCCTGATTGAGATTGTTAACGTGCTGGACGGGGTTGTATGCCTGGTTCACTGCGCTGTGCTCCTTGGATTGGCCGTGCAATTTGGCCGCGGGTCTTGATAAAAGCTGCTTTGTTCACGACCATAAGGGGAGTCATCAATTCACGTCCAAGCTAATTTCTGCACTCGACAATTCAGTAAGGGTATGGATGTTTTCGCTGCCTCAGTTAGAAGCGTTTGTAGCCGTTGCTGAAGAACTGCATTTTGGTGCTGCCGCCGAGCGGCTGAACATGACGCAGCCACCATTGAGCCGTCAGATCCAGATGCTCGAGAAGAAGCTGGGCGCCCAGCTCTTCGGCCGGACCAGCCGGAAGGTGGAGCTCACCGCTGCCGGTGCGACGCTGCTGCCGAGGGCTCGCCAGATCCTGGACATGTGCATCAAGACGGATCTGGACGTCCGGCGGGTCTCCTCCGGCCAAGCCGGCACCATCACGGTGGGATACACCGCCATAGCGGGGCACAGCGCGCTGCCGCTGATGCTGCGCCGCGCTGCCGAGAACATGCCGCAGGTGTCCTTCGTGCTCCGGGAACTGGTTTCAACGGACCAAATGGACGGCCTGGTGAAAGGCAGCGTGGATATCGGCCTGCTGCGGCCCATCGTGGCCCGCCCCGGGGTGGTGTCGCGGCCGCTGATGCAGGACCGCCTGGTGGTGGCGGTGCCTGAAGGTGGTTCGTTGCTGGGCAGCATGGCGGGGCGCAACGGTGAGCCGCTGCCGCTCGGCTATCTGGACAGGCTGCCGCTGCTCATGTACTCAACGAAGGAAGCCCGCTACTTTCACGACCTGGTGCTGCGGCTGTTCGCCAGCGCCGGTGCGCACGCCAACATCACCCAGTACGCCAGCCAGGTTCCGGCTCTCCTCGCCTTCGTGCAGGCAGGGCTGGGAGTGACACTGGTTCCCGCCTCCGCCATGGCCTTTGCCCCCGAGGGTGTGGAATTCCATGAGATCGACGGGCGTAACGGCGTGCAGGAGCTGAACCGCGTGGAATTGGAGCTCGCCTGGAATGAGGAAACAGCCAATCCTGCGGTGCTCAGGCTCCTGGAACTCATTGGGTCGCCTGAATCAGTCGGCCCGGCCGGGTCCGGAGCGACGTGACTCCGGCCTATTCGCGTCCGGCCCGCAGCCGGCGACGCGAGTTGGCCAGATGGTTGCGCATCGCTGCGGACGCTGCGGCGCCGTCACTGTCTGCGATGGCGGCAAAAATGGACTTGTGCTCATGGACCACCTGTTCAAAGTGGTCCCGCGCATAATGTTCGACGCCGGTCATCAGCCGGGTGCGGGGCATGGCGATCATGGTCTGGCCCAGGGAGGCCAGGCAGTCGGTGTAGAAAGGGTTGCCTGAGGCGGCGGCGACGGCTTTGTGGAACTCAAAGTCCGCCTTCATGGCGTGGGCGGGATGCTCGACGCTGTCGGTGAACTCCGCCAGTGCCTGCCGCATGGCACCCAGTTGCCGTTCTGTGCGGTTTCCGGCAGCCAGGGCTGCCGCTTCGGTCTCGACGCCGATCCGGAATTCCAGCAGGTGCAGCCGGTCTTCGGCGGTGACCACGGCCCTGGCGGACTGGCCCGACGTCGAACCCGGCGTGGGCGGGGTCAGCGCAAAGCTGCCCCGCCCACGTTCGGTTTCCACCAGACCCTCAGCCTGAAGCCTCGTGAGTGCAGACCGGACCACCGTCCGGCTGACTCCGTACTCGCCAATAAGGGTGTTTTCGCTCGGGAGCTTCTCACCGGGCTGGATGACGCCGTCGACAATCCGGGAGCGAAGGTCGGCGGTGAGGTCAGCGGTCAGGTTCCGGCTCATGGATTCAAGGTTACGCGCCGAATTCCACCGTCTCGGTGGTCCACGCGCGGGCCTGGTCGCTGAGGCTCACGCCGAGTCCCGGGCGGTCCGGAACGATCATGCGGCCGTCCTTGGTCTCAAGGCGCTCGTTGAACAGCGGGTCCAGCCAGTCGAAGTGCTCCACCCACGGCTCACGCGGGTAGGCCGCGGCCAGGTGCAGGTGGATTTCCATCGCGAAGTGCGGGGCCAGGCCCAGGCCGCGTTCGTCAGCCAGGGCGGCGAGGCGGAGGAACTGGGTGATGCCTCCCACGCGCGGGGCGTCGGGCTGGATGATGTCACAGCCGTTGGCCGCGATCAGGCCCTTGTGCTCGGCCACGGAGGCGAGCATTTCGCCGGTGGCGATGGGGGTGTCCAGGACCTGGGCAAGGTGGGCGTGGCCCTCGAAGTCGTAGGCGTCCAGCGGCTCTTCGATCCAGATCAGGTTGAACTCCTCCAGCTGGCGGCCCATGCGCAGTGCCGTGGCGCGGTCCCACTGCTGGTTGGCGTCCACCATGAGCGGCACGTCCCAGCCGATGTGTTCACGGATGCCGGCGACGCGGCGCAGGTCCTCCTTGGTGTCCGGGAGTCCCACCTTGATCTTGATGCCGCCGATGCCCTCTTCGATGGACTGCGTGGCACGGGCCCTGACCTCGTCGAGGGTGGCGTTCAGGAAGCCGCCCGACGTGTTGTAGGTCTGGACGGAGTCGCGGTAGGAACCCAGCAGCTTGGCGAGGGGCAGCCCGGCACGCTTGGCCTTGAGGTCGTACAGGGCGATGTCGATGGCGGCCAGGGCCTGGGTGGCGACGCCGGAACGGCCCACCGAGGCGCCGGCCCAAAGCAGCTTGGTGTACAGCTTGCCGATGTCGTTGGGGTCCTCGCCGATGATTCCTTCGGCAACTTCCTTGGCGTGGGCGTACTGGGCCGGACCGCCCGCGCGCTTGGAGTAGCTGAAGCCCAGCCCGGTGTGGCCCTGCTCCGTGGTGATCTCCGCAAAGAGGAAAACGACCTCGGTCATGGGCTTCTGCCGTCCGGTGAAGACCTTGGCGTCGCTAATCGGGATGGCCAGCGGAAGGCGTGCGGTGGAAAGTTTGACATGCCGGATGAGATCGACGGTGCTCATGGATTCTCCTTGGGAAGTGGGGGCAGCATCGCCCGCACACCTAGGATACAAGTAGAGCACTTGTAATACAAGTAAGTACCGGTGCCAAGTCCAAGGCCCACTCCGACGGCACCAGTGTGGCCGGGTCCAGCACTCCAGGGAGGCCGGACCCGGCAGTCCTGCGCGAAGGTGCCGAAGCTACCTCCCTTCAAGGACACATACAGACTGGCTCCTGCACCTTGTGAAAACCCTGCTCCCGGCGCCTACCCCGCCGCCCAGGCCACCACCAGGAGAGCGCCCACGCACAGGATGGTGGTGCAGAGGATTACGTCCCGGGCCACGGTCATGCCGCGGCCATAGGGGGAGGCGAACAGGAAGACGTTCTGTGCGGTGGGCAGGGCCGCCATGATCACGCTGGCCAGGAGGTGCTGCCCGTCGAGACCAAAGACAAAACGCCCCAGCAGCCAGACGATCATGGGCATGCCGGCAATCTTCAGGAACGTGGCCACGAGGGTCTCCGTGCGGCCGTCATCCTTCTGCAGCGGCGCGCGGCCGGCCAGTGACAGCCCGAAGGCGAGCAGGACCATCGGAACGGCCCCGCCGGCCAGCATGTCGATGGGCTTCTGCAGCAGCTCCGGCTCCTGCCAGCCCGTCAGCGCAACGAGGACGCCGAGGGCTGAGGCGATGATCATGGGATTGGACAGCGGCTGGAGCAGCACCTTCTTCCACGAGATCCGGGCGCCCGAGAACACCCCCAGAAGCGTGAGGTAGAAGGGGGCCAGGACCAGGAGCTGCACCAGCAGCACCGGGGCGACGTGCTGCGCCGTGCCGACGGCGTACAGCGAGACGGGAATGCCGATGTTGTTGGCGTTGGCGTAGCTGCTGGCCATCGCGCCGACGGCGGTCTCCGCAGCCGGGCGGCGGAAGAACAGGAAGCTCAGCAGCCAGTAAAGAAGCCCCACTGCCGCTGCTGAAAGCAGCGCCAGCGGGGCGTCAGTCCCGAGTGCGGCCCGGATATCCGAGCCGGCCACCACGGTGTAAAGCAGGGCAGGGTTGGTGATGTGGAAGGCTGTGCGGGTCAGCGTCCCCTGGACCTCGGGACCCAGGATGCGGAACCTGGCAGCGAGGTAGCCGACGGCGATGACTGCAGAAACGATGAGGATTCCGGAGACGACGCCGCCCACATTCTGCCCTTCTATTTAGGTATGTTGGGTTCCGCACGGCCGCCTCCTGTTGCGTGAAGCCGGCCGTGCGGAAGCTTTAACTAGCGAACCAGGCAGGGCCGTTTCGGGTCGAAGGACCAGCCGTCGATGTAGTACTGCATGCCGATGCTGTCGTCGCGGGCATCCAGGCCGTGCTCCAGGTACAGCTGGTGTGCCTTGTCCAGGGCCTCGCGGTCCAGTTCGATGCCAAGCCCGGGCGCAGCAGGAACCTCGATTGCGCCGCCCTTGATCTGCAGCGGGTCCTTGGTCAGGCCCTGCCCGTCCTGCCAGATCCAGTGCGTGTCCAGCGCCGTGATCTCGCCCGGCGCCGCGGCACCGGTGTGCGTAAACATGGCCAGCGAGATGTCGAAGTGGTTGTTCGAGTGCGAACCCCAGGTCAAGCCGAACTCGTTGCACAGCTGCGCCACCCGGACCGAACCGTGCATGGTCCAGAAGTGCGGGTCCGCCAGCGGGATGTCCACGGCGTTGCTGCGGATGGCGTGGGACATTTCCCGCCAGTCGGTGGCGATCATGTTGGTGGCGGTCTTCAGCCCGGTGGCCCGGCGGAATTCGGCCATGACCTCGCGGCCGGAGAAGCGGCCTTCGGCACCGCACGGGTCCTCGGCGTAGGCCACCACGCCCTGCATCCGCTTGCCCAGCCGGACGGCCTCCTCGAGCAGCCAGCCGCCGTTGGGGTCCAGGGTGACGCGGGCATCGGGGAAGCGCTTGGCCAGCGCCGTGACCACGTCCACCTCGTCGTCGCCGGACAGCACGCCGCCCTTGAGCTTGAAGTCGCTGAAGCCGTAGCGCTCCTGTGCGGCTTCCGCCAGCGCCACGACGGCCTCGGGAGTCATTGCCTCCTGGCGGCGCAGTTCTTCCCAGCGGTCCGACGGCGATTCCTCCACCAGGTACGGCAGGTCCGTCCGCTTGTGGTCACCGACAAAGAACAGGTACCCCAGCATGGGCACGGACGTGCGCTGCTGCCCGTCGCCCAGCAGTTCCGCCACCGGGACGCCCAGGAACCGGCCGTGCAGGTCCAGCAGTGCGGACTCGACGGCGGTGACGGCGTGGACTGTGGTGCGCAGGTCGAAGGTCTGCAGGCCGCGGCCGCCGGCGTCGCGGTCGGCGAACTCGGCGGCGATTTCGCGCAGCAGCGAGCGGTAGCGGGCCACCGGCTTGCCGGCGATCAGGGCGCCGGCTTCCTCGATGGTGGTACGGATCTTTTCGCCGCCGGGAACCTCGCCGAGGCCGGTCCGGCCGTCGGAGTCCGTCACGATGACGACGTTCCGCGTGAAGAACGGCCCGTGGGCGCCGCTGAGGTTCATCAGCATGCTGTCGTAGCCCGCAACCGGAACGACCTCCACGCGGGCAATGGTGGGCTGGGCGGTCATGCGTTGACCTCCTCTTTCTCTTCAGCGGCCACGACGGTGCCGTCGATGCGGCGGTTGAGGTGCCAGGGGTTGGTGTCCTGGAGGGGTGCCGGGAGGAGTTCCTGGGGCAGGTTCTGGTAGGCGACGGGCCGGAGGAAGCGGTTGATGGCGAGGGTTCCGACGGAGGTGGTGCGGGTGTCGGAGGTGGCGGGGAAGGGGCCGCCGTGGACCATGGCGTGGCCGACTTCGACGCCGGTGGGCCAGCCGTTGACGATGATGCGCCCCACCTTCTGCTCGAGCACCGGGATCAGTTGTGCCGCCGTCGGGTAGTCCTCCTCGGTGAGCTGCAGGGACGCGGTGAGCTGGCCCTCGATCCGGTTGGCGGCCTCAATGAGTTCGTCGGTGGTGGAGTAGCGGATCACCAGGGACGCGGCGCCGAAGATTTCGGTGTGCAGGACCTCGTTGGTGATGAAGTCGCGGACTTCGGTGCCGTAGATGGCCGGTGCCGGGGCGTTCTGGGTGGGGCCGGGTGTTCCGGTCCCGACGACGGTCACGTTCTGCGCGGCGCCCAGCGCCTGGGTTCCGGTGTTCCAGGAGTCGGCGATCCCTGCGGTGAGCATCGTCTGGCCGGCGCAGGCGGCAACTGCGCGGCCGACGGCGGCAGCGAGTTTGTCGCCCGCCTCGCCGGCGGGGGCGAACAGCAGGCCGGGGGAAGTGCAGAGCTGGCCCGAGCTGCCGGTGACGGCGGTGATGTACTGCTGCGCCAGAGCGTCGATCTGTGCGGTTTCGGTCTGTCCGGCGGAGCCTTTGAGGGCGCCGGGGAAGACGAACACCGGGTTGAGGGAGGACATTTCCGCGTACACGGGGATGGGCTCCGGGCGGGCGGCGGCGGTACGCATCAGCGCGATGCCGGCGGACTGGGAACCGGTGAAGCCCACGGCCTTGATGGCCGGGTCGGCCACGAGGGCCTGGCCGATGCTGGAGCCGGGGCCGTAGATCAGGGAGAACACGCCCGGGTGCAGCCCTGCGTCGCGGACGGCCTTGGCGATCGCCTGGCCCACCAGTTCACTGGTGCCGGGGTGGGCGTTGTGCGCCTTGAAAACCACGGGGCAGCCGGCGGCGAGGGCGGAGGCGGTGTCGCCGCCCGCCGTCGAGAAGGCCAGCGGGAAGTTGCTGGCCCCGAAGACGGCGACGGGTCCCAGCGGGATCTGGCGCTGGCGGATGTCGGCGCGCGGCAGGGGCGCGCGGTCCGGCAGTGCCGGGTCGATGCGCACGCCGCGGAAGTCGCCCTGGCGGACCACGTTGGCGAAGAGCCGCAGCTGGCCGGTGGTGCGGGCGCGTTCACCGGTCAGGCGGGCGGCGGGCAGGCCGGTTTCCTGGCCGGCGCGGATGATCAGTTCATCGCCGATCGCTTCGATGTTGTCCGCGATCGCGTCCAGGAACGCGGCGTGGGTTTCCGGGTCCAGCGTGCTGAAGGACGCGAAGGCCTCGGCGGCTGCGGCGGTGGCGGCCTTGAGCTGCTCCTCGGTGAGCAGGGTGTAGGCGGGCTCGAGCTGTTCGTTGCTGGCCGGGTTGAAGGCGAAGGTGGTCTTGCCTTCGCCGGCAACGGTCTGTCCGGCGATCAGGGAGTGTCCGGTAAGGGTCACGGTTGTTCCTCCTAAATACGGGTGGTGTGGGCCGTTAGGAAACCTTGGCGATGAGGGCCTTGAGGTCGGCGAGGTCCTTTTCCGCCATGTTCTGCAGCGGGGGGCGGACGCCGCCGGCGGAGCGGCCGACCGCGTCGAGGCCACCCTTGACGATGGAGACAGCGTAGCCCTTCACGCGGTCGCGGATGTCCAGGTAGGGGATGACGAAGTCGTTGAGCTTCTGGTTGACGGCGACGCGGTCGTTGTTGCGGACGTCCTGGTAGAAGTCGAGTGCGAACTGCGGAACGAAGTTGTACATCGCGCTGGAGTACGTGCTCATGCCCAGCTGCAGCAGTGGCAGTGCGAAGGTCTCAGCTGTGGGAAGGCCGCCCAGGTAGAAAAGGCGGTCGCCGAGCTTGGCGTAGACGCGGGCATCGTGCTCGAGGTCTCCCACGCCATCCTTGAAGCCGATCAGGTTCTCGTGGCGGTCGGCCAGGGTGGCCACCGTGGTGTCCTTGTAAATGGCATTGGCGCGGTTGTAGATGATCACGCCGAGCGACGTGGCACTGCAGACGGCGCTGACGTGGTCGATCAGGCCGCCCTGGTCGGCTTCCGTCAGGTAGGGCGGCAGGAGCAGGATGCCCTCGGCGCCGGCGGCCTCGGCAGCTTTGGCATTTTCGATGGCCTGGGCGGTGGAACCGCCGGCGGATGCCAGGACGGGGACGGTGCTGCCGACTTCCTCGACGGCGGCACGGACCACGCGGGCGGACTCGGCGGGGGTCAGGGAGAAGCCCTCACCCGTGCCGCCTGCGGCGAAGAGGCCGGCGACGGGGTAGCTGGCCTGCCATGCCAGGTGCTTGCGGTAGTTTTCCTCGTCAAACTGCAGCTCTGCATCGAAGGAGGTCACGGGGAAGGACAGCAGCCCGTCCTTGAGGGTGCTGGCGAGTTCCTGAGGTGAAAGTTTGGCCACGGGATGTCCTTGGAGTCGGTGCCGGAGGCGGCGGAGGTGGGGTGGTTCCCTTTCAGACTAGGGACCGCCGTCCATGCCTGTCTAAGTGCATTTTTGTATCTATTGATACCCTCCGCGCATTGAGTCCCCGGGCCGCTGCACGCTAGCCCGCCGCAAACTCCAGGTCGCGCAGCAACCGCACCAGGGCCGGGTTCTTCGCGTCCCGGTTCCAGATGGCATGGAGCTCTACGGGCTCTTCTTCCACGCTTTCCAGGCGCAGGAACGACACACCGCGAATGCCCAGGGCCGTGGCCGAGTGCGGCACGAAAGCCACGCCGCGCTTGGCAGCCACGAGCGAGACCATGGTCAGAATCTGGCTGACGGTGTGCACCACATTTTCGTGACGGATATCGTGCAGGCGGACCACGAGGTCGTAAAAGTACCGGGCCTCGGTGGGCGAGTGCATGATGAGCGGCTCGTCCTTGAAGTCCTCATTGCGAAGATCCCGTTTCAGGCCGGCCAGCGGATGTGATGCGGGAACCGCGAGGACCATCGATTCGCGGTACAGCAGGTGGGAGTCGAACACTTCCGTGTCGAAGGGCGGGCGGGCCAGGCCGAGGTCGAGTTCGCCGGTGAGAAGTCCCTGGATCTGTTCGCCCGTGACCAGCTCCTGGAGGTCGATGTCCACCTCGGGCACAATCGCGCCGATCTCCTCGAGCAGGGGCCCGAGGATGCTGAAACCGCTGGCGGCCGTGAAGCCGATGCGCAGATGGCCCTGGCGGCCGGAGGCGATCCGCCGTGCCGTCACGGGTGCCCTGGTGGCCAGGGCCATGAGCCGGCGGGCCTCGTCGAGGAAGGCCCGGCCGGCGGCCGTCAGCTCGACGCGGCGGTTGTCCCGCTCGAGCAGTTCGGCGCCGACGGTCTTCTCCAGCTTCTGGATCTGGCGGCTGAGCGGCGGCTGGGTCATATTGAGGCGCTCCGCAGCCCGGCCGAAGTGCAGTTCCTCGGCGACGGCGATAAACCCGGTCAGCTGGTCGAAGGTAAACATGATGCTCTCCCGGCATTACTCGATGCATATTTGGGCTTAGACATGCATCATAACGCCTCCCTACACTCGACTAGCGGACCGGCAGTGACCCGGTTCACATACACCGACGGGCTGAGGCAGCCCGCAGTGCAAACGAGGAGTTTCAATGATGCACTTCCCCACCCGCCGCGCCGTTCTCGGCGCTGCGTCGGCCATCACCCTGCTGGCCATGACCGCATGCGGCAACGTTGCCGGCGGCAGCAGCGATTCATCGAAGTACCCGAACGGCCCGGTCACGCTGACCGTCGGCCAGGCACCCGGCGGAAGCACCGACCTCATCGCGCGCGCCGTCTCCGAAGGTGCAGCCAAAACCCTCGGGGCCCCGATGCCGGTGGTCAACAAGCCAGGCGCCAACGGCGCACTGGCCAGCAAGGAGGTGGCGGGAAAGCCGGCCGACGGCCAGAACCTGCTGCTGCTCACCGCTTCCCTGATCACCATCACCCCGCTGGCCGTGACCCCGGAGGAAGCCGTCAACATCGACGACTTCGACATCATCACGGGCCTTTCCCAGGACGACTACGTTCTGGTCGCCAGCGAAAAGTCCGGTTTCAAGTCCATCAAGGACGTGACTTCGGCGGGCCGCAACATCACCTACGGCACCACCGGCGTGGGCACCGGCAGCCAGCTCGCCCAGACGGTCCTCTTCAAGCAGGCCAACGTGAAGGGCACGGACGTTCCCTTCGACAGCGGCAAGCCCGCCCTGACCGCCGTCCTGGGCAACCAGGTTGAACTGGCCACCATCCAGCTCGGCGAGGCGATGCCGCAGATCCAGGCCGGCAAGGTGTCCCCGCTGCTGGTCTTCTCGGAGGAGCGCAACTCCTTCCTCCCGGACACGCCCACCGCCAAGGAATCCGGCTACGACGTTCCGGTTGCCCAGTACCGTGCGGTTGCCGCCCCCAAGGGAACCCCGCAGGAGGTCAAGGACAAGCTCCTCTCCGCCGTCCAGGACACCCTGAAGTCGGATGAGTACAAGGAGTTCAACAAGAAGAACATGCTGACGCCGAAGGAAATCTCCGGTGAAGAAGTAGTCACCCAGTGGAAGGACTACGCAGCCAAGTACAAGGCCCTGGTGGAGAAGTACGACATCAGCCTCGCCGGGAACAAGTGATTCCAGTGCAGGCAGCATCACCGGTAACCGGCGGAGGGAACAGCGCCAGCGCTGTTCCCCCCGCCGGGAACGGCGCGGACAACCTTCCCGCCGAAGAGCTTGACGACCTGACCCCGGAACAGCTGGCGGCCCAATGGGAGGAAGAAAAGCCGCCGGCCGCCGGGGCGCTGGCGAACGCGGCGTCCTCCCTCGTGGTCATCGGCGTCGGTGCCGGCGCGGTGGCCCTGTCCGTTGCGATGGGCCTGGGCACACCGTCCGCACCGCAGCCGGGCCTGTGGCCGTTCATGATCAGCTGCGTCATGGTGGCCCTGGGGCTGTTCCAGCTGATCATGGGTCGGCACAACCGCGACGCCGAAAAGTTCACCCGCCTGTCCGTCGCCCCGCTGACCGGGCTCGTCACCCTTGCCGCGATGGTCGCCCTCATGCCGATCGCTGGCTTTGAACTGCCGGCCCTGGTGCTGTGCATCATCTGGATGCGCTTCCTCGGCGGCGAGACATGGCGCTCCACGCTCCTGGTGAGCGCCATCGTGGTGGCCGCTTTCTACGGGATCTTCGTGACTGCGCTCAACACTTCCATTCCCCACCTCTTCTAGGAGACCACCGTGGATTTCCTGAATCCCGTGATCAACGGATTTGCAGTCGTCCTGGAGCCCATGAACCTCCTGTACTGCCTGATCGGCGTCGTTATCGGCATGCTGATCGGAGTGTTGCCCGGTCTGGGGCCCGCGGCAACCATCGCCATCCTGCTTCCGCTCACCTACAACGTTGAGCCCGTCACCGCCATCATCATGCTGGCCGGCATCTTCTACGGGGCCCAGTACGGCGGCACCATCACCTCCGTGCTCCTGCGCCTTCCCGGCGAGGCGTCCTCGGTGGTCACCGTCTTTGACGGCTACCAGATGGCCAAGCAGGGACGGGCCGGCACAGCCCTGGGCCTGGCATCCATCGGCTCGTTCGTCGGCGGCACGGCCGCCATCGTGGGCCTGACGTTCCTGGCTCCAATCGTGGCCAGCTTCGCCCTCGACTTCGGTCCCGCCGAGTACACCGCCCTGGCACTGCTGGGCATCCTGCTGGTGGCCACCATCAGCAGCGGCGCGAAGACCAAAGCCCTCATCGCGGCGGCGCTCGGCCTTCTCCTGGCGACCGTCGGCCGGGACCTCTTCACCGGCGAAAACCGCTTCACCTTCGGCAGCCTGGAGCTCGCCGACGGCATCGACTTCGTCCCGATCGCCATGGGAATCTTCGGTCTCGGCGAGATCCTGTACAACCTCGAGGAGCGTCACCGCGCCGCAAAGGCGCCCTCCGCCGTCGCAAATGTATGGCCCTCCCGCGGCGACCTCAAGCAGGCGTCCGGCGCGATCGGGCGCGGCTCAATCCTCGGTTTCTTCCTGGGCATCCTGCCCGGCGGCGGCGCCACCATCGCCTCGATGGCCTCCTACGCCATGGAGAAAAAGCGGGCCAAGCAGCCCGAGCGCTTCGGCAAGGGCGCCCCGGAAGGCGTTGCCGGCCCGGAAACGGCCAACAATGCGGCAGCGACGTCGTCGTTCATTCCGCTGCTGACCCTGGGCATCCCCGCCAACGCCACCATGGCCCTGATGTTCGGCGCGCTGCTGATCCAGGGCGTCACGCCGGGCCCGCAGCTTGTGGAGGAGAACCCGGGGCTGTTCTGGGGCGTGGTGAACTCCATGTACATCGGCAACATCCTGCTGCTGATCATGAGCCTGCCGCTGGTGGGGATCTTCGTAAGGATCCTCCGCGTCCGCGCGGCCATCCTGGCGCCCATCACGGCGCTGATCACGCTGCTCGGCGCGTACACGATCAACAACAGCATGTTCGATGTCACCCTCGTGGTGGTCTTCGGCATCGTGGGCTACCTGATGAAGAAGTTCGGCTTCGAGCCCGGCCCGCTGGTCCTGGCCTTCGTCCTGGGCGAACTGCTCGAAAGCTCCCTGCGGCGTTCACTGCTGGTGTTCGGCGGCGATCCGCTGGGCTTCCTCGGCCGGCCCATCTCCGCCACGCTCCTCATCGTGTTCGTCCTGGTGGCCGTGCTTCCGGGCATCCGCTCGGCCCTGGCCAAGCGCAAGGCCGCCGTCCCCGCGGGACCCTCCGCCACTGAAATCAAGGAGAAGGTATGAGCATCATCGTTGGATTCGTCCCCACCCCGGCAGGGGAGGCTGCCCTGACGGCAGGCATTGCGGAGGCACGGCTCCGAAGCCAGGACCTGGTGATCGTCAACTCCGCCCGCGAAGGCGCCCTGGTGGACAAGTCGGTGGCACCCGACGACGTCCTGGCCAGGGCCTCCAAACGGGCCGAGGAGGCAGGCGTCACGGCGCGAGTGATCCAGCCGCCGTACCAGCACGACCTGGCGGATGAGTTCCTCGATGTCGCCCGCGAAGCCAACGCCTCGCTGATCGTCATCGGGCTGCGGCACCGGACACAGGTGGGCAAGTTCATCCTGGGCAGCCACGCCCAGCGCATCCTCATGCAGGCGGACCGCCCGGTTCTGGCCGTGAAGGCCGACGGCGGCCAGTTTTAGTACCAAAGCACCGCTTGGCAGGAGGCGGGCCGGGATCCGGACAGGATCCCGCGCCCGCCTCAGCCGTCCCCGCCAGCAGGAGTTTTGTCCAGATAGCGGCGAGCTCCAATCCGTAACGGGAGACGTGTATCACCTGGGCGTCCGCCGTGCCGCTGTCGTAAAACACTCGTGTTTCCCTTCGCCGTCGGCATAGGGTGGGCGGAGCGGACAAGCGTGAATACTCTCGAGATGCCGGGGTACGGAAGGACTTGAAGAACACCCCCGGGGGGAGGTGCCACGCAGGAACCACCGACAAAGGAGAAGTCTGTGCGGGAAGCAAGCTTCAGCAAGAGCGGTTCAGCAGCCGACGAGTTCGACGGGGGGAGCAACGGATTCGGGCCCGGTGCAGAAGCGCTGCCGGGGGAAGCGGCTCCGGCTGGCTCAGCAGCCGAAGTGCCGCAGGCGGAGGGGCCTGACACGACCGAGGCTGCCGAAGCGCCGGAACAGGCCGAGGCCGCCGACATCACCTACGACGAGCAGTTCTATCCGGCCCGTCCCAAGGCGCTGCGGCCGATCGCCCGCCGCCGCCAGTTCTTCGCGGACCGGCCCTCACTCGAGTTCGACGGGCGCAACGCTGCCTACGTCGAATGGCTGCGGAACCAGGCCATGCTGGGGGACGCGAACGTGATGGCACGGCAGCTCTCCGGCCAGGCCAGCATGTGGCAGAACTCGTACGCCCATCCGAACCCGCGGGCCGCTGTGGAACGAGCACCCGTCTGGTTCACCGCCTATCCCTTGTCCTTCATCACCCGCCCGGGCCAGTCGTTCCTTTCCGCCCTCGGAGACCCGGAACTGTGGGACGCATTCCGGGAGATCGGCATCAGGGGCCTGCACACCGGCCCCGTCAAGCTTGCCGGCGGCATCAGCGGCTGGTCCCAGACGCCAAGCGTTGACGGCCACTTCGACCGCATCAGCATGGCGATCGACCCGGTGTTCGGTACGGAGGACGAATTCCGACGGATGTGCGAGGTCGCCGCGGACCATGACGGCACGGTGATCGACGACATCGTTCCCGGCCACACTGGCAAGGGGGCCGACTTCCGGCTGGCCGAGATGAACTTCCGGGACTATCCCGGCATCTACCACATGATCGACATCCCGGAAGAGGACTGGCACCTGCTGCCGGATGTGCCCGCCGGCGAAGATTCGGTCAACATTAGCCCGGATGCGGAGCAGGCCCTGCAGAAGGCCGGGTACATCATCGGCCGGCTCCAGCGCGTGATCTTCTACGAGCCGGGCGTCAAGGAAACCAACTGGAGTGCCACGCGGCCCATTGTGGACACGGCGGGGAAGACCCGCCGGTGGGTGTACCTGCACTACTTCAAAGCCGGCCAGCCGTCCATCAACTGGCTGGACCCGACCTTTGCCGGCATGCGCCTGGTGGTGGGGGACGCCCTGCACTCACTGCTGGACCTCGGCACGGGCGCCCTCCGACTGGATGCCAACGGTTTCCTGGGAGTGGAGAAGAGCGCCGAGGAGCAGCCGGGCTGGTCCGAAGGGCATCCGCTTTCCGAGGCGGCCAACCAGTTGATCGGATCGATGATCCGCAAGGTCGGCGGGTTCTCGTTCCAGGAACTCAACCTGACCATCGACGACATCAAGGCCACGTCGGAGTCGGGTCCGGACCTGTCCTACGACTTCGTAACCAGGCCTGCCTACCACTACGCCCTGGTGACTGCGGACACTGAGTTTTTGCGGCTGACGCTCCGGCTTGCCATGGAGATCGGCGTGGACCAGGCGTCCCTGGTCCACGCCCTGCAGAATCACGATGAACTGACCTACGAACTGGTCCATTTCGCCGCCGGCCACAAGGACGACGTGTTCGAACTCAACGGCCAGGAACTCACCGGCGCCGAAGTTGCCGAGCATGTCCAGCAGACCCTGCGGGAACGGCTGACGGGCCCGGAAACCCCGTACAATGCGCTGTTCACCACCAACGGAATCGCCTGCACCACAGCGAGCTTCATCATGGCGGCTCTGGGAATCCAGGACCCCGAGAACCTCAGCGACGAGCAGCAGGCCCAGGTCCTGGACGCCCACATCCTGCTGTCCATGTACAACGCCCTCCAGCCGGGTGTCTTCGCCCTGTCCGGCTGGGACCTCACCGGCGTCACCGCCCTGGACCGCCAGAAAGTCGGGGAGCTCACGGCGCAGGGCGACACCCGCTGGATCAACCGGGGCGCGCACGACATCATGGGCACCAGCCCGGAGGCGGAAGCCTCGTCCGCCGGGATGCCGCGGGCCCGCAGCCTCTACGGTCCGCTGCCGGAACAGCTCAAGGATCCGAACTCCTTCGCCCGGCGGCTGCAGAAAATCCTTGCAGTGCGGGAGCAGAGCGGGATCGCCACCAGCACGCTGCTCGATGTGCCGGAGGTTTCCCACCGCGGGCTGCTCGTTCTGGTCAACCGGCTGGGGGACGGAAACCTGCAGGCCACGGTGCTCAACTTCTCCGGCCAGGACATCGCAGGCAGCATCCAGTCCACGCACCTCGTTCCCGGCAGCAGTGTCCACGACCTCTTCAGCGGCGAGACCGTGGGACACGTCGATGACCTGCACAGCTTCTTCCTGGAACTCGGCGCCTATCAGGGCACGGCACTGCTCCTCAAGGAGGGCGAGAAGGAGTCCGACGGCGATACGGAGTGAGCGGGACCGGCACCGGAGGTGGCCGGCACCGCCCCCACCGAGCCCCGGCGGACCAGGGCGGCATTGAACTCAGGTGCCGGCACCAGCGGCGGGCGGCCCTCGATCTGCCGGATCAGGGCGGCCGCCGCCGCGGCCCCCATCTCGTAAACGGGCTGGGACACGACGGTCAGCGGGGGCGTGGTCAGGCGCGTCCACGCGAAGTCGTCATACATCAGGAATGACACGTCCTCCGGGATGCGCAGTCCCATTTCCTGGATGGCTTCCACCACGCTGAGAGCGATCAGGCCATCGGAAGCGACGACGGCGGTGGCCGGATCTGCGCCCAGCAGCACCTCGCGCGTAAGCTTCCGAATGGACCCGGCATCACCGGCATTGAGCCGCACGAGATCCTCCGGGAAGTTGTGCCCCGAGTCAGCAAACGCGCGCCGCATCCCTTCCAAACGATCAGAAATCTGGGATGAATCCAGCCGCATTCCGGCGGAAAAACCGGTATCGGAGCGCAGTGTCGAGATGAAGGCCACCCTCCGGTGTCCGGCGTCGAGCAGGTAATTGGTGGATTCGTAGGAGATTGCGGCCATGTCGACGGCGACGGTCTCCACTGCCAGTCCGTCGGCCGAGCGGTCCAGGAGCACCAGCGGTCGGTTTGATTCCTTGACCCGCCGCAGGTGCCCCGTCTCCACCGACGATGCCGGCGCGACGATCAAGCCGTCGACCCTTTTGTCCAGCAGCACGCGGACAGCGTCGACTTCCGCCGCGGTGTTCTCGTCGGTATTGATCAGGATGACGTTGTACCCGCTCTTCTTCGCCGTGTCCGTGATGCCCCTCGTGGCGAGGCCAAAATGCGGGTTTTCGATGTCGCCCACCACAACGCCGATGGTGTGTGATTTCCCGGTGTTCATGCTGCGCGCCAGCTCGTTGGGCCGGTAGTCCAGCTCTTCAGCGGCGGCAAGCACCCGCTCGCGGACGTCGTCGCTGACGGCGCCATAATTCCCCAGCGCGCGGGCGGCCTGGGCCTTGGATACCTGCGCAGCTTTGGCGACGTCGGCAACCGTAACGTCCCGCCGCCTTGCTCCGTCACTGCTCATGTTCACCTTCCGGGGGCTGTTGACGCCGCTTGTGAGTTCCGCTACATTTCTAGCAATCGATGTGAGTCCGGTCTCAATCGTAGGGACTGAGACCGGACTCAGCAAGAGCTTTCATCGACCAAATCCTTCGGCGGCCCTGACAGCACCGCCTCCCTCCCACGATTGGACAATGCTGTGATCAAACTGAACTTCCGTCCGGCAGCCGTGGCTGCGGCAGCCCTGGCAGCCATCCTCGCCCTCTCCGGCTGCGGCGGATCATCCTCCGCCACCTCAAGTCCGGCCGACAACCCGTACGGACTGATTGAACCGGGCACCATCCGGGTGGCCAGCCTGGGTGACTCCAAGCCGTACACCTTCACCGACGCGCAGGGTAACTTCACCGGCTTCGATGTCGAACTGTTCAAGGACGTGGCCCACCGTGCCGGCGTAGACAAAGTGGTCTTCACCGGACAGGACTTCTCCGGACTCCTCGCCGCCGTAGCCAACGGGCAGTTCGACGTCGGGGTCGCTGCCATTGGCATCACGGACAAGCGCAAGGAAACCGTCGACTTCTCCAACGGCTACCTCGCCGGTTACCTGACGGTCATCACCACCAAGACCTCCGGTGTCAAGGACGCGGACAGCCTGAACGGAAAGCGCCTGGGCGTGGTGCAGGGAACGCTCCAGGAAGCGTATGCCGTCAAGAACTTCACCTCCGCCAACCTGGTCCGTTTCCCGGACAACAACACCGCCATCGCCGCCGTCAACAGCGGCTCCGTGGACGCCCACTTCCTCGACTACGAGGCAGCCAAGGCCTACCAGGAGCAGTACGGACTGGTCAGCGCTGCGGACATTCCGTCCTTTGACGCCCCCGCGGGCTTCGCCATCGCTAAGGACAAGCCCGCTTTCAAGGAAGCGCTGAATAAGGGCCTCGCCGAAGCAATGGAAGACGGCACGTGGAAGAAGCTCTACCAGAAGTGGTTCCCGGGCTCCCCGATGCCGGAACAGTACCTGCCCAAGGCCGAGCAGACCGCCACGCCGGCTCCCACCGCAAGCAAGTAAGCGAAGTCAGGTCCGGCAACGGATCTCTGCCGGGCGGGCCGCCTACAGGCCGCCCGCCCGGCAGGCAACACATCCAACCCGGCGCACGAACAACAACTAACGTCTGAGAGCAATCAATGGACTGGCTCAACATCATCGGCCGCACCTTCTTCGACTTTGAAGCAATGCTCGAGGTGCTGCCCCAACTCCTCGGGGTTGGCCTTCTCAACACGCTGATCATCTCCGTCGCCGCCACCATCCTTGGCGTCGTGCTGGGCATGGTGGTTGCGGTCATGGGCATCTCCCGTTCCCGCTGGCTGCGTATTCCGGCCCGTATCTACACCGACCTCTTCCGTGGCCTGCCCGCCATCCTGACCATCCTCCTGATCGGCCAGGGCTTCGCCCGGTTCAGCCAGTCGGTCTTCGGGCCCTCGCCCTACCCCCTGGGCATCATCGCGCTGAGCCTGATCGCCAGCGCCTACATCGGTGAAATCTTCCGTGCCGGCATCCTCAGCGTGGACAAGGGCCAGGGTGAGGCCTGCCGCGCCCTGGGGATGAGCTACGCCAAATCCATGGCCCTCGTGGTGGTTCCCCAGGGCGTCCGCCGGGTCCTGCCGGCCCTGGTCAACCAGTTCATCGCCATCGTCAAGGACTCCTCCCTGGTGTACTTCCTGGGCCTGCTGGTCAGCGAACGCGAGCTGTTCCGCGTCAGCCAGGACGCCGCCGTGCTGTCGGGAAACCTCTCGCCCCTGGTAATGGCCGGCATCTTCTACCTTGTGATCACCGTGCCCCTGACCCACCTGGTCAATTACTTCGACAACAGGTTCCGCACCGGCCGGCGCCGGCCCACCGCGCCCACATCCGGCCTGAAGGAAGTCAAGGAACTCGACGCGGCCTCGCCGCTCACCACCGGGAGCAACACATGAACCTCACCAGCCCAAGCACCAGCAAGAGCGGGAGCCAGGCCGCCCCTGCCTCCGAAACGTTCCACGGCTCCAGCCTGGAACTGCGGAACCTGACCATGGCCTACGGCGACATCGACGTGCTCCGCAACGTCAGCCTCTCCGTGGCCCCTGGCACCACCACCTGCATCATCGGCCCGTCCGGTTCCGGCAAGTCCACGCTGCTGCGCGGCGTCAACCGGCTGCATGAACCCAAGAGCGGCGACGTTCTGCTGGCCGGGGAGAGCGCCCTGCAGGTCAAGCCGGACACCCTCCGGCGTCGCATCGGCATGGTGTTCCAGCACTTCAATCTGTTCCCCGACCACACCGCGCTCGAAAACGTTGCCCTTGCCCTCTGGAGCGTCAAGGGCATGCCCAAAACCGAGGCCATGGAACGCGCCCGCCGCCGGCTGGCCGAGGTGGGGCTGGCCGAGCGCGCCGACCACCGGCCCCGCGACCTGTCCGGCGGCCAGCAGCAGCGGGTGGCAATCGCCCGCGCGCTGGCCATGGAACCGGAAGTGATGCTGTTTGACGAAGCCACCAGCGCCCTGGACCCCGAACTGGTCAAGGGCGTCCTGAACCTGATGGCCGGTCTCGGCCGCCGCGGGATGACCATGCTGGTGGTGACCCACGAGATGGGCTTCGCCCGCAAGGTCGCCGACCAGGTCGTCTTCATGGACGAGGGCGAAGTCGTCGAGTCCGGAACCCCCGCCGACCTGTTCGACAACCCGCGCAGCGAACGCCTGCAGCGCTTCCTCTCGGAGGTGCTGTGATGGAAACGGCACCGGCACGCATCCGGACCGCCGTCGTCGGCTTTGGGATCTCGGGCAAGGTCTTCCACGCGCCCTTGATTGCCGCGGACCCGCGGTACTCGCTTGACGTGATCGTCACTGCGGACACCGCGCGGGCCGCCGAGGCGGCCCGGCTCTACCCCCAGGCACAGGTCGTTCCGACGCCGGAGGACATGTTTGCGCTGTCCGCGGACCTGGACCTCGTGGTCCTGGGCACCCCGCCGCACACCCACTTCGACCTCGCTGCAGCTGCGATTGCGCACGGACTCCACGTTGTGGTGGACAAGCCCTTCGTGCCCACCTCCACCCAGGGGGCGGAGCTGATTGCCCTGGCATCCGACGCCGGGGTGCAGCTTACGGTGTTCCAGAACCGCCGGTGGGACGCCGACTTCCTCACCCTCCGGAAGGTGCTTCAGCGGCAGATACTGGGAGACGTGCGCACCTTCGAGTCACGGTTCGAATGGTGGCGGCCGGAGGGATTCGGGAACTGGCGTGACAGCGTCTCCCTTGCCCAGGGCGGCGGGATCCTCCACGACCTCGGCGCGCACCTCATCGATCAGGCCATCCAGCTGTTCGGCCCGGTGCGGCAGAGCTACGGTGACACCGCCAACCGGGGGCCGGACGCGGACGCCGCCGACACGGAAGCCTTCGTCTCCCTGCTGCACGAATCCGGCGTCCGCAGCAGACTGTGGATGAACGGCATGGCAGCCCAGGTGGGCGCGCGCTTCCACGTCCTCGGCTCCGAAGCCGGGTATACAAAGTGGGGCCTCGACGGGCAGGAGCCCGCGCTGGCCGCCGGCATGAGGCCGTCCGATCCCGCCTACGGTGTCGAACCCGAGGAGAGGTGGGGGCTCGTTGGCGTGGACGGCGCCAGCAGCCCTGTTCCGGCGGAGTGCGGCGCATACCCCGAGTTCTACACGCAACTCGCCACCGCCCTGCGCGGGGAGGGCCCTCTTCCCGTCGATCCCGCGGAACCGCTTGAGGTCCTCAGGATCATCGAGGGCATCCACGCGCTGGCCTGACCGCAACGCCTATCACCACACGCTTACGGCGACCTGCCGACCATCCTTTCCGGGCGCCGCTGTGCCTGAAAAGCCCGCGTCCCTGCTCCACCATGTCCAAAATCCACAGAAAGGGAGAACTCATGTCCTCCACCGCCACCAAGCACGTCGCCATTATCGGCGGCGGTATCCTGGGCGTCTCCACCGCTGTCCATCTGCTCCGCGAAGGCGCATCCGTCACGCTGCTGACCGAACGTGGCCTGGCCAGCGAAGCCACCGGCCGTTCGCTCTCCTGGCTCAACTCTGCCGGCGAACGCTCTACCCCCTACCACCAGCTCCGCCTCGCCGGCGTCGACAGGTACCGCACGCTCTTCGCCTCCGACCCCAGCCGGGAGTGGCTGCAGTTCGCCGGCGGGCTGATGTGGAACGCCGCCGGGCAGCAGGAGGCCACCGAGGCACGGCACGCCTACGAGAAGTCCATAGGTTACGACTCAAAGCTGCTCATGCCTGGGGAGATCGCCGGGGTTACGTCCGGCATTGATGCTGGCGCCGTTCCGGAGAACGCCATCTTCAATCCGGGCGAGGGCTGGGTCAGCCTGCCGGATCTGGTGGATTTCCTGATGGAGGAGTTCCACGGGCTCGGCGGCAAGCTGGTCCTTAACGCCGGCAAGTCGTCGGTGGTCGTTGCCGACGGCCGGGCGGTGGGGGTCGAGACGGCGGCGGGTGAGACGTACGATGCCGACGCGGTGCTGGTGGCGTGCGGGGCGGCGACGCCCGCCGTCGTCGCACCCCTTGGCGTGGAGATCCCCAACGGGTCCCCGGTGTCCATGCTGGTGCTGACCAAGCCGGTGGAGCATGATGTCCGGGCTGTCATGAACACCCCGCGGGCAGCCGTCCGCCCCAACCCGGGCAGCACGTTCGCCCTGGATCACGACTGGTATGAGGAGAGCATCACGGAGCATGGGGACGGATCGTTCAGCATCCCGGACGACGTGGTCAACGAGCTCGCTGACGAAGCCAGCAAGCTCATCGCCGGAAACCCGGAGCTGAAGCCCGCCAGCTGGAAGATCGGTTACAAGCCGATTCCCGGTGACGGCGAGCCGGTTCTGGGAGAGCTCGGTCAGGTGCCCGGCTGCTTCGTGGCATTCACCCATTCCGGTGCCACGCTGGGGCTCGTCGTCGGCGAACTCCTCGCGGGCGAGATCCTGACCGGCGACAAGCACCCCATGCTGGCCACGTTCCGCCCGGCGCGGTTCTCCTAAAGAAAGGCCGCAAGCGGAAGCCCCGCACCGCCCTCATGGGCTGGGCGATGCGGGGCTTCTTTGGCGAATCCTCCGGTCTGGGGTTCCGGAGTGCTCCCCTAAAGCTACCCGTCAGTAACTAAAAGTCAAGAGGCGGTCACAATCACGAGGCTGCTATCGGATGGTCCGGCGATGTGACATACGATACGAGTCAGGTGCGGTTGCCGTGTTCCCGCAGGGAGGGCCCGCCGAATATTGCTGTCACGCCGTCTTTATCCCCGGGGTTAAAGGAGTTGCTGGGCGCATCTGATGCTGGGGGGCGGATGGAAACAGGCGTGATCGGAAGACTGCTTCGGTCCGGCGCGGGGAAGGAGCCGCGGCCCTGGCTGCTCTGGCTCATGTGGATCTTCCTGGGCCTGTACCTGGCGGGCCTGATGGTGCACGGTACGGGGTTCAATCCGTTGGTGGACCTTTGGCTGGGCATGCCCGCATCGTGGGCGCCGGCAGCCGTGGCATGGCTCGCCGCCTACCGCGCCAGGAACCACCTCGCCGTTGCCTTCGTGGCGATGGCGCTGTCCGCTTTCGCGGCGGGGAGCACCGTCTACGTCTCCTCGCTGGCAGGGGCGAGTTCGCTGCCGTTTCCGTCGCCCGCGGATGTCGGTTACCTGCTGTTCTACCCGCTGGTTCTCAGCGGCCTGTTCGTCTATCTGCTCCCGATGCGGCGACGGCTCGCGCGCTCAGTCCTGCTCGACTCCGTCGTTGGCTCGCTCGGTGCCGCCTCCGTCCTGGTGGTCCTGCTCAGCCCGCTGCTGTCCGCGTCCAGCGGGTTCCCCTCCTTCGCCACGTCCGTTGCAGTCGCCTACCCCTTGCTGGATCTGGTGGTCCTCGCCGTGACTGCCGGCATGGCGGCGGTACCGGGCCTGGCCACCGGCCGCAGCGGGATGACCCTGATGCTTGGCCTGATGGTGTTCGCCGCGGCAGATGTTGCCTACGCGTTCCGGCTTGAAAATGGCACATACTCCCTTGGCACACCCCTGGATGCCGGCTGGACAGCGGGTATGTGCCTCATCGCCGCCTGGGCCAACGGCTTCACCCGGCAGGGTGCGGCGGCCGATGGTGCCAGCGAAGGGGCGTGGACCCCGGCGGTTCCGATGGTGGCCACGGCCGCCGGGCTGGGGGTCCTGATCGTGGGCACCCGCATCCCGGTGCCGGAACTGGCCGTCGGGCTGGCGGCGATAACCCTGGTGGCGGCGGGCATCCGGACCCAGCTGGCCTTCCGCCAGCTGGTCACGCTTGCCGAGGTGCGCCGGCAGTCCAGGACGGATGAACTGACGGGCCTGCCGAACCGCCGGGCGCTCTACACCGACGCTCCGGCGGTGCTCGACGCGCAGCAGGGCACGCCGTGCGCCTTCCTGCTGCTGGATGCGGACAGGTTCAAGGAAATCAACGACAGCCTGGGCCACGACGTGGGGGACCGGCTGCTGATCCAGATCAGCGAGCGGCTCCGCCGCTGTCTGGGACCGCGCGACCTGATCGCCCGGCTGGGCGGGGACGAGTTCGCCATCCTCCTCCTTGAAGCGGGCGAGCACGAGGCCCTTCAGCTCGCAGACCGGCTGCGGGCCGCGCTGAGTGAGCCCCTTACTCTGCGGGGAATTGCCCTCCAGGTCGGCGTCAGCGTGGGCATCGCCCTGTTCCCGGAACAGGGGGAAGACCTGAAGACGCTGCTGCGAAAGGCCGACACGGCCATGTACCGGGCCAAAGCCTCGCGCAGCGGCAGGCACGTCTATGCCAGCGAGGACCACAGCCCGGGCGAGGAGCGGCTGCGGATGCTCCAGGAGCTCCGCGCCGCATTGGCCAACGATGAGCTCGTGCTGCATTACCAACCCAAGGTGGACGCGGTCACCGGCGAAACGAAGGGGGTGGAGGCCCTGGTCCGCTGGAACCACCCGAGGCACGGGCTGCTGGCTCCGGGCTCCTTCCTTTTGCTGGCGGAGGAGGGCGGGCTCATGAACGCCCTGAACCACCGCGTGCTCACCCTGGCGCTGGACCAGGCGGCCAGCTGGCATGCGCGCGGCAGGACGCTGACCGTGGCTGCCAACCCCTCTGCCAGCTCACTCATCGACGCGGAACTGCCGGGCAGGATCGCGGCCATGATCGAGGAGCGTGGCCTCAAGGAGTCAGCGCTGATGGTCGAGATCACCGAGGATTTTATGATGCCGGACCGTGTCCGCGCCCGGGATATCCTGTCCGGGCTGCAGGACCGCGGCATCCGGGTGGCCATCGACGATTTCGGCACGGGCTACAGTTCGCTGGCCTACCTCCGGGACCTGCCCATCAACGAATTGAAGCTTGACCGCTCCTTCATAGTGCCGATGACCCACTGTCCGCGGGCTGCCGCCCTGGTGGCGTCCACCATCAACCTCGCGCACAGCCTCGGCCTGACGGTGGTCGCCGAGGGGGTGGAGGACGGAGATGCCGTGGACCAGCTGAGCCGTTACGGCTGCGACCAGGTGCAGGGATTCCACATCCTTCGTCCCGTACCGGCTGCCGAGCTGGACGACTGGTTCACCTCGTCACGGCTGGACAGCGGGCTGCCGTCGGCCTGACGGGCATCTTCCCGGCGGATCAGCGGTGATGCCCGCCGCGGCGGTCAGGCGAGGATCTTTTTGTGGAAGAACACGAGGTAGTCGCCCGTGGCATCCTCGAAGCCGAAGTCCTGCCAGTAGGCCCGCAATGCCGCTTTGGCCTCCTCATACTCCGGCGAGTCCGCCGGCGGGGAGCCCTCACCGTCTGCCGGAGCCGCATGGACCACGACCAGGTTCACGGACCGGCCCACGGTCTCGACGATGGCGTTCAGCACGGAATAGCCCGTCCTGCCGCCGCGGTATTCCGGGAAGATCTCGAGCGACGAGACGATCATCAGATCACCGCCGTCCTGCAGGTACTCCCTGATCAGGTCGGGCCGGTCCATGGTCAGCATCTCGACGGCCTTCGCCATCTCCTGGTCGGCCTTGCCGGTGGTGAGGAAGAGATTGATCATGCCGGCCTTGGGAACAACCTGGACGACGGCGCTGCCGAGTTGCCGTTCCTGGTCACCACCGGGGGTGGGAAGGGGGCAGCTCACGGCAACTTCCCAGCGCAGCGGATAGTCCCCCGGGTCATGCCCGAGCCCCGGCGTTCCGCGGTAGCGGAGCTTGTACTCAAAGAACAGCGATTCCGGATCGATTACGGTCATGGCGCCGTCCTTGGGCTCGCAACGTTGCGTGTTAAGGAATTTTAGGCGCGTTCGGCCGCATGAGGGATGGGATCAGCCACGCAGCGCGCCGAGCCCGCCGATCAGCGCCTCAAGGCCAAGGCTGAAGGCGACGTCGGCGGGCCGTTCGTGCCCCTGCTCGGCCAGGCTCCGGACCGCCGCGGTGAAACTGGGCGTTGCCTCCGCCATGGTTCCGGGATCGAAGATGTCCGCCGGCGCCGTGACATCGTAGGCCGAGCCGAAGATGAAGGACTCCAGTGCGACGATCGATGAGACGATCCGTTCCTCGGGAAAACCTGCATCGCGGAAGCCGGCGCTGACCGCTTCATACATGGCCAGGGTCTGCGGCGCGTCGGTGACCGGCAGCACTGCAATGACGGGAATGAGCGGCGTGTGCCGGGAGAACACGTCGCGGTAGCTCCATGCCCACCTCCGCACGGCATCCTCCCAGGGGCCGGCACCGAAGGCTGAGACATCCACCAGCGAGGCAAGGTGGTCCTCCACCAGCAGGAGAACGTCCCCCTTGGACTTCACGTGGTTATAGAGGGCCGACGGCGCCACGTTCAGTGAGCGGGCCAGGGCCGCCATGGTCAGGCCGTCGTAGCCTTTTTTCTCGATGAGCCGCAGGGCGGCCTCGGTGATGCCGCCCTTGTCCAGCAGGCCGCCCACGGGACGCCCGGCACGGCGCCGGGTGCCCTGGCGATCTGCTGCTGAACCAGCCGTTGCTGAACCGGCTGTTGCTACGGCTGGTGATGCCGGCATGGCTGCCCTTCCTGCGGATAACGTCCTTTCGCATTATTCCATCAGGCTCTTCCGCTCCCGCACCAAAGGCCCTATAGTTCTTATAAATGAATGGCATTCATTTAGTGGTTCGCATCACTTACGCGGCCACAGAGAAAGGACATCATGCTGAATCTTGACCGCGACGTAGTGATCGTCGGTGCCGGCCCCTCCGGCCTCACCGCTGCGCGCGAACTGAAAAAGGCGGGCCTGACCGTCACCGTGCTCGAGGCCCGTGACCGCGTGGGTGGCCGGACGTGGACCGACACCGTGGACGGTGCCATGCTCGAGATCGGCGGCCAATGGGTGTCGCCGGACCAGGCCGCGCTGCTGGCCCTGCTGGAGGAGCTCGGACTGGAGACCTACTCCCGCTACCGCGACGGGGCATCTGTCTATATCGGCGAGGACGGCGCTCCGGTCCGCTACACCGGGGACATGTTCCCGGTCAGCGCCACCACCGCCGCCGAGATGGACAGGCTCACAACCCTGCTGGACGGACTGGCGGCCGAGGTCGGGCCCACCGAACCCTGGGCGCACCCCAAAGCGCGGGAGCTGGACACCATTTCCTTCCACCACTGGCTGCGCCAGAACTCCCCGGACGAGGAAGCCTGCAACAACATCGGGCTGTTCATCGCCGGCGGCATGCTCACCAAGCCCGCCCACGCCTTCTCCGCCCTTCAGGCCGTCCTGATGGCCGCCTCCGCGGGGTCCTTCACCCACCTGACGGATGAGGACTTCATCCTGGACAAGCGGGTTGTCGGCGGGATGCAGCAGGTTTCGCTGCTGCAGGCAGCGGAGCTGGGCGACGACGTCGTCCTCAACAGCCCGGTGCGCACCATTCACTGGGAGGCCGACGGCGACAATGGCCACCGCGTCACCGCCGTCTCCGACCGGGCCACCGTGAACGCGCGCTTTGTGATCATGGCCGTCCCACCCAACCTGTACTCCCGCGTTTCCTTCAACCCGCCGCTGCCGCGCCGCCAGCACCAGATGCACCAGCACCAGTCGCTGGGACTGGTCATCAAGGTCCACGCCGTCTACAGCACGCCGTTCTGGCGCGAGGACGGGCTCTCCGGCACCGGGTTTGGCGCCGGCTCCCTCGTCCAGGAGGTCTACGACAACACCAACCACGGCGATACCCGCGGAACGCTGGTCGGCTTTGTTTCCGACGAAAAGGCCGACGCCGTCTTCGAACTGGATGCCGCAGACCGTAAGAGGGTCATCCTGGAATCGATTGCCGGCTTCCTCGGGAAGAAGGCACTGGAGCCTGAGGTGTACTACGAATCCGACTGGGGTTCCGAGGAATGGACCCGCGGGGCGTACGCCGCCAGCTACGACCTCGGTGGCCTGCACCGCTACGGCAAGGACCAGCACGCAGCCGTCGGCCCCATCTACTGGTGCTCCTCCGACCTCGCCGCCGAAGGCTACCAGCACGTGGACGGAGCCGTCCGGATGGGCCAGTCCACCGCGGCCCGCATCGCCGAAGCCGCCGCAGCAGCGGTGCCTGAACTCACCAGCGCAACGGCCGCCGTCGGCTGACCCGCGCTGCGCTGTGTTGGCTGACTGGAAACTAAGCACACTTACCAATAGGGTGGGTGCAGGGCACTGACCCGGTTCAAGAGAACGTACTCGAGCAGAACGAGGTGACAGCATGACGGGCACGGAAAGCATCAGCAAGGTCACGGACATCATCAACCATTCCCACATCGGAATGTTCACCACTCTCAACGAGGAAGGCGCCCTGGTCAGCCGGCCGCTGGCAGTCCAGGACGTCAAGGATGACGGCGACATGTGGTTCTTCACGGGGGAGGGAACATCCCAGGTGGCCCACGTCTCCGCCGATGCCAGGGTCAACGTGTCCTTCGGCAAGGGCACCGAGTGGGTGTCGGTGGCCGGCACCGCCGAGGTGGTGCGGGACCGCGCCAAGATCCGTGAACTGTGGAACCAGTCGGTCGAGGCCTGGTTCCCGGATGGTCCCGATACCCCCGAGGTGGTCCTGCTGCGCGTGGACTCGGATTCCGCCGAGTACTGGACCAGCCCAGGCGGCACCGCGGCGACGGTGCTCCAGTGGGTCAAGTCGAAGGTCACCCACAGCCGGATGAGCGTCGGCGAGAGCGGCACCGTCGAGCTGTAGTTCGGCCGGCTGGCCGAGCTGGCGAGATCAGGGCGCGGGTGGGGAGGCCCCCTGCCAGGTGACGGGCAGCTCCTTGACCCCGTAAACGATGGTGCTGTCCATCCGTTCGAGGTGGGCTCCCGGGGCGAGGGCCAGTCCCGGGAGCCGGTCCAGGACGCCCTGCAGGGCGATCCGGGCTTCGAGCCGGGCCAAAGGGGCGCCGAGGCAGAAGTGGATGCCATGGCCGAAGGCCAGATGCCGGTTTGATGTGCGGCCGATATCGAACTGCCCAGGCCGGTCGAACTGGCGCCCGTCGCGGTTGGCCGAGCCGATCCAGGCCACCAGCGGAGCGCCCGCCGGCACCTGGAGTCCGCCCAACGTGGTTTCGCCGGCCGTCACCCGGTACATCGACTGGACGGGAGAGCGGTACCGCAGCACTTCCTCAATGGCTTGGGGGAGCAGCGCGGGATCGCTGCGGAGCCGCTCCATGGTTTCGGGTGCTTCAGTGAAGCAAAGGACCGCGTTGCCGATCAGGTTGGTGGTGGTTTCATTGCCGGCCACGAGCAGCAGGGCGCAGAAACCGAGCAGTTCCGGCACGCTGAGTTTCTGCCCGTCGATCTCCGCCGACAGCAGGTTGCTGATCAGGTCGTTTCCGGGGCTGCGCCTGCGGTGTTCGATGAGCGCCAGGAAGTATTCGGTCATCTCCCGGTTGGTGGCGCTGTGGTCGGCGGTCGGGGTTCCGCTCTGGGTCTGGCTGACGATGACGTCTGACCAGAGCTTGAACCGGTCGCGGTCCTCCGCCGGAATGCCCATGAGCTCCGCAATGACGATCACGGGCAGCGGATAGGCAAGCTCCTCGATGAGGTCCGCCGATCCCCGGGGCGCGACGCCGTCCAGCAGCTCCTGTGCCAGTGCCGTGATGCGGGGAGCCAGCGCATCCACGGCCCGGGGAGTGAAGGCCTGGGTCACCAGGGAACGCAACTGGCGGTGCCGGGGCGGATCGGCCGTGATCAGGCTCGCCGCGAAGAGCTGGCCTGTTTCGGACGGCTCGTCCCCTCCCATCCTTGAGGAGAAGGTGCCGTGTTCGGACAGCACCCGCTCGACGTCCTCGTACCGGAAAACGTGCCAGCTTCCGGATTGCCCGTCGTGGAAGACGGGAGCGGATTCCCGCATCCGTTCGTAGTGCGGGAAGGGGTTCAGGGGTGACTCATCGTCGCGTCGCAAGTCCATGGCTGGCCTCTCTGGGACAACTGGCCCGTAGGAGCCGAGTCTATTCCGCAGCGGCGCCCGCCGTCAGTAGTGCGGGCGGATCATCTCCGGCCCGAACTCAACCGAACAGCCAGGCCGCCCCCAGCAGCAGCGGGACGGCCAGGGCCGACGTCACCACCGCCGTTGTTTGTGCGAGGTTCTGGCCCACGCCATAGCGGACCGCGTAGAGGACCACGTTCTGGCCGGTTGGGAGGATGGCGCAGGCCGTGACCACGAAGGTGCTGAACGTGTCCAGGTGGAATACCAGGACGGCCAGCAGCCAGGCGAGCAGTGGCTGGACGCCGGACTTGAGGACGACGGCGAACAGGGTGGGGACGCGGTCCGCTGTGCCCTGGCGGGCTGAGAGGCCGTGGAGTGACATGCCGAAGATGATCAGCATGAGGGGGACGGTCAGCTGGGCGACCAGCTTCAAGGGATCCAGCACCAGGGCGGGAAGCTCAATGCCGGCCGCGCTGACGATGACGCCGAGGATGGCCGCCACCGTGACCGGGTTGCGCAGGGGAGTGGACAGGATGCTCCACACCGACGCCCGCTTCCCTTCGGGGTCGGTCAGGTCCAGGATGGTCAGCGCCACCGGGGTCAACAGGGCCAGCTGGAACAGCATGATGGGGGTGACGAAGGTGGCGCTGCCCAGGATGTAGAGCGACAGCGGGACGCCGAGGTTGGTGGAATTGACGATTCCCGTGGACAGCGCGCCGATGGTGGTCCGTCTGACTCCCCACCTGCCGATGAGCCCGCCCAGGGTGAACAGGGCCATGACGCACAGCGCCGTGACCACGGAAATCAGGCCTGTCTGGCTAAGGATCTCGGAGATGTGCCGGGAGGCGATGGTGGAGAACATCAGGCTCGGCAGCCCCACCATGAACGTCAGGGTGGAGAGCACCTTCGTCCCGTGGGGACCAAGGGCGTTCGTCCTGGCCAGGATGTAGCCGACGAGGAGAACGACGCCCACCACAAAGAATCCCTTTAAGACTCCGTCCAAACCGTTGTCCTCACATCATTCCGCTACTGGGCCGACGTCTAAGCCTATATTTCGGGAGGCGTGCTGCCGGACAGGTGAGGCCAAGCCCACACAAGAGTCCGGGCACGCAGAGAGGGCGGATTCCGTGCGAACCCGCCCTCTCTGTAAAACCGCTGCGTACTGCAGCCCGGCTACAGTCCGAGGCCGCCCAGCTTGTCCCCCAGCCCGCCGGGGAGCTTGCCCAGCAGGTCCGCGGGATTGATGCCGAGCTGGGAGAGCAGGCCCGCGTGCTGGTCGGTGTCCACCTGGTCGGGCAGCTCCGAGTCGGCGCGGGCGGCTTTGTCGTTGTCGCCCTGGGACCTGAGGAATTCGAGGATCTGGGACTTGTCGATCTGCATGGCGTTCTCCTTTGCGACTTCCGGAACTGCTAAGGGTGCTTACCACCTTTCCGGAAAAAGGTCCTCCGGACAAGTGCCGGTGCAGAACCGCGCGCCGCAGCGGGGTTTAGGCCCTGCGGCTTGCCACGACGGAAGCCAGCGATGCCAGGCCCTTCTCGTAGTCGCGGCCCACCATCTTGTCCAGGTTCATGAACAGGCCGAAGAGCTTGCCGATGCCCTTGTGCTCGCCTGCCATGCTCCAGGTGACGCGGGTGCCGCCGCCCTCCGGTTCGAACGTGAAGGTTGTGGGGTTCACGCCGGGGAACGGCTTGGTAAATTCCAGCCGGATCCGGATGACCTCCGGTTCCCGCGATTCAGTGATCTCCATGTTCCCGGCGCCGGCCTTGCGGTCGCCGCTCCAGGCATACCTGGCACCAGTGCCGGATTCCGCGCCCGAGTAGGTCCGCTTCATGTCCGGGTCCAGGGCCTCCCACGGCGACCACTTGGGCCATTCGCGGAAGTCATTGACCAGCGGAAACACGTCCTTCGCGGGCGCGGGGATGACTGTGCTGCGCGTGACTGAGTACGTTGACATGGCCCCATCCTAGGGCCGGGCGCAGGCACCCTGAATGAGTCCGGTCAGCGTTTCGTCCCGGTTACGGTGCCGGCCGCAGGCCCGCCGGAACCCCCGCTGCTGTTTCGGCCCGGTCCAGCGCCTCGCGCAGACGCCCGACGGCATTCGGATACCCCGGATCCGCGAGGGCTTTCAGGGTTTCGGCTTCCCGCAGCACTTTGACAAAGGCGGCCGTTTCGGGCCGTCTGACGTCGGCCAGCTCGGGGTAGCTGATTGCCAGGGCCGGGTCCAGTTCGTACTGCGCCCAGCGGCCCACGATCTCCGCGTGGACGACGGCGGCCTCCCGGCCCCGCGGGGCCTCCACCCGCCGGCGCCGCCGCGTTTCATACCAGGACAGCACCGCGGGACTGCTGCGGTAGGCGGCTATGCCGCTGGCCCCCGCCACGGCGGCCAGTGCCAGCCCCGCCGCGGGCGATGCCACTGCCGGGATGAGCAGGGCCGGGGCTATCACCACGGCGCCGCCGAAAAGGTCCCAGAAGAGCAGGTCTGAACTGTCGCCGTCGGACGTCCTTAAATGGTGCCGCACCACAAAAACCGTGCAGGCGACGGCGGCCACCAGCACCGCGCTCCAGAGGACCAGCTGCAGCAGCCCCAGGGGGGCGGCTTCGGAAACTGCGGGCACCACTGCACCTCCCTAGGACGGGCGCGGCCCGGGCGTTTCGGGCTGCACTTAAATTGCAGCCCCTGTGGGCGCCCCGGTCAATGGCGTAGCGTAGGCGCCATGCGACTCAAAATGTGCAGCATCCACGTCCAGGACCCCGCCGCGGCGCACTCGTTCTACACTGAGACCCTCGGCTTCGACACGCTCATGGCCATGCCCGAGCACAACCTTTTCATCATCAAGGACCCGGGAGCGGCCGGCAGCGTGGGGCTGCTGCTGGAGCCCAGCGACAACCCCATCGCGTCTGCCTACAGCAAGGGGCTGTACGACGCCGGGATCCCCGCCATCGTCTTCGGCTCGCCGGACGTAAAGGCTGAGTATGAGCGGCTGTCCGCCGCAGGCGTCCGGTTCCGGGGCGAACCCGCCGAGGACCCGTCCGGGATCTCCGCGGTGTTCGACGACGGCTGCGGCAACTTCATCCAGCTGCACCAGGACTAGCACTGTATGGACGCCGCCGACGCCCTGAACGAGATTGCCTTCTGGCTTGAGCGCAGCGCCGCGCCGACCTTCAAGGTACAGGCCTTCCGGAAGGCTGCCGGCGTCATCAGCGCGCTGACACCGGACGAGGTGGCGGAGCGGGCCCGCGACGGCCGGCTCAAGCGGACGAAGGGTATCGGCGACACCACCTTCAACGTCATCCGGCAGGCTGTGGACGGCGGCGTGCCGGACTACCTGGACAAGCTGCGGCAGGGCGGCGCCGAACCGCTCGCCGCCGGGGGAGACGGGCTGCGCCCGCTGCTCCGCGGCGACCTGCACAGCCACAGCGACTGGTCCGACGGCGGTTCTCCTCCGCAACTCATGGCTGACGCCGCCCGCTCGCTGGGCCGCGAATACCTTGCCCTGACGGACCACTCACCAAACCTCAAGATCGCCAACGGACTCAGCGCCGAGCGGCTCAGCGAACAGCTGGACGTGGTGGCCGGGCTAAACAGCGACGCCGACGGGGGCTTCCGGCTGCTGTCCGGCATCGAGGTGGACATCCTCGAAAACGGCGAGCTGGACCAGACGCCGGAGATGCTGGACCGGCTGGACGTGGTGGTGGCCAGCGTGCACTCCAAGCTCCGCTCCGACCGGCGCACCATGACGGAGCGCATGCTGGGCGGTATCTCTGATCCCCACACCAATGTGCTGGGACACTGCACCGGGCGCCTGATGCAGGGATCGCGGGGAACCAGGCCCCAGTCCGAATTCGACGCCGAGCGGGTCTTTGCCGCCTGCGCCGAAGCCAATGTCGCCGTCGAAATCAATTCCCGGCCGGAGCGGCAGGACCCGCCAGACAACTTGATGCAGCTGGCACTCGAGGCCGGCTGCCTCTTCAGCATCGACAGCGACGCCCACGCCCCGGGCCAACTCGACTTCCTGCAGTACGGCGCCGAACGGGCCGAACGCAACGGCATTCCGGCCGAGCGGATCATCACCACCTGGCCGCTCGAGCGTCTCCTTGAGTGGCTGACCAGCAGAAACTAGCCGAGAGCCGTAGCTCAAGAATTTAGTAAGCAGGGTGACTATTTTTCCTGCGAGTGGTACACATTAACTGTTCCGTCGCGGAACCCGGGCGGATCCGTCTCTCCCTGCGAGGTGCACCATGACCGCTATGAATCCGGCGAACCACCTGGACGAACTGGGCCACCGGACCCTTCGAAAAGTGCGCGGCCGCCTCATGCCGCTCATTGTCCTGCTGTACTTCATCGCATATCTGGACCGGAACAACGTCGGCTTCGCCAAGCTGACCATGAGCGAGGACATCGGCCTGAGCGCCGCAGCCTACGGCCTCGGGGCGGGAATGTTCTTCATCGGCTACGCGCTGCTGGAAATCCCCAGCAACGCCGGCATGTACCGGTTCGGCGCCCGAAAATGGATCGCCCGCATCCTGATCTCCTGGGGCATCTTCGCCACAGCCATGGCGCTGGTGAACGGCGAGACCTCCTTCTACATCATCCGCTTCCTGCTTGGCGCGGCTGAGGCCGGCTTCTTCCCGGCCATCCTCTTCTACCTGACCCTGTGGTTCCCCGCCCGCCAGCGCGTGCTGGTGCTGGGCATCTTCATCCTCGCCCAGCCCGTCTCCAACGCCCTCGGCGCCCCGGTTTCCGGCCTGCTGCTCCAGATGGAGGGCGTCGCCGGCCTGCACGGATGGCAGTGGCTGTACATCATTGAAGGCGTCCCGGCCATCCTCCTCGGCCTGCTCACGCCGGTGCTCATGACGGACAAGCCAAGCCACGCCCACTGGCTCGCCGCGGACGAACGGGAATGGCTCACCCGGACCATGGACGAGGAACTCGCCCACAAGCAAAAGGGCCAGCCGCACCACTTCCTGGCCGGCCTGAAGGACTCCCGCACCATCGCCTACTCGGCGCTGTATTTCGGCCTGGTCTGCGGCATCTATGGCCTCGGCCTGTGGATGCCCACCATCGTCGCCGCGCTGGGCAAGTTCAACACCACAGAGGTGGGCTTCATCGTCGCCATCCCGTACACGATCGCGGCCGTGTTCGTTTACTACTGGGGCCGGCGGTCCGACCGCACCGGCAACCGCGTGCTGCACGCCAGCATCAGCATGGTGATGGCCGCCGTTGGCCTGGTGGCTGCCGGCAGCCTGGTACAGGTCAACGCCGTTCTGGCCATGATTGCCCTGACCCTCGCGGCCATGGGCATCTACTCCGCAATCGCCCCCTTCCTGGCCATGCCGTCCACCGCTCTGGTGGGAGCTGCGGCGGCCGCCGGCCTGGCCATGGTGAATTCACTCGGCAACCTGGGCGGCTTCGTGGCGCCATACATCGTGGGCGTGCTGAATGATGCCAGCGGCGACAACCGCTCAGGCCTGCTCTTCCTGTCCGCCTGCCTTGCCGTCACCGCCGTCGCCACCTACCTCTACGCGCGTAAGCGTCCCGAGGGGCACGTGAAGCCGGGCACGCACGCTGCCGTGGGTGAAGAGGCAGTGGCCGCTGACGAGTTCGACGACACCAAGTATTAACCGAACCAGGTACCGGAGGGGTTAAAAGACATGACGCACCACGACACGTTCCCGGCCGAACGCACCGCGGTGCTGACCGGGGCCGCCTCCGCACGGGGCATTGGCCGGGCGACGGCGGAAATGCTCGCCAGCGAGGGCTGGTCGGTGGCCATCCTCGATATCGACGGCGACGCGGCCAGACGGGCGGCGGAAGACATCTCCTCCGTGTACGGCGTGCCGGCCAGGGGCGTGGGCGCCGATGTCTCGGACCAGGCCACCGTGAACGCAGCCATCGATGAGGTGGAGGCGAACATGCCGCCCATCGTGGCGCTTGCCAACCTCGCCGGCATCAGTTCTCCCACGGAGTTCATGGACGAGACGCTCGAGGCCTGGGAGCGGGTCTTCCGGATCAACATGACGGGCACGTTCCTGGTCACCCAGCGCGTGCTCCGCGGAATGATCGAACGCCGGCTTGGCCGCGTGGTCAGCGTGTCTTCCATCTCGGCCCAGCGCGGCGGCGGCACCTACTCCAAGGTGGCATACAGCGCCTCAAAGGCGGCCATTATCGGGTTCACCCGGGCGCTCGCGCGGGAGATGGGCCAGCACAACATCACGGTCAACTGCATCGCCCCCGGTCCCGTGGACACCGACATCATGGGCGGCACCCTGACCGATGAACGCAAGGCGGACATGTCCAGGGACATCCTGGTGGGCCGGGTGGGCACGGTCCGCGACATCGCAGCCCTCATGGTGTTCCTGATGGGGGAGGACGCCGGCTACATCACAGCCGCCACGTACGACATCAACGGTGGACTGCAGATCTCCTAGTGCCTGTGCTGCCAGTGCCTAGGCTGCCGCGGGGCTGGGCGACATCTCAGCCGCCTGCCGCAGCGCCTCGATCATGCTGCGCACGTCCACGATGCCCTTGCCCGCAATGTCGAACGCGGTGCCGTGGTCCACGGACGTCCGGATGACGGGCAGGCCGACCGTGATGTTGACACCCGCTTCGATGCCGAGGACCTTGACCGGCCCGTGGCCCTGGTCGTGGTACATGGCCACGATGAGGTCGTAATCCCCGCGGCCGGCCAGGAAGAACGCGGTGTCGGCCGGGAGCGGGCCGACTGCGTTGATGCCGTCGGCCTGCAGCTTCTCGATGGCCGGGGTAATTTTCTCCGCTTCCTCGCCGTAGCCGAAGAGCCCGTTCTCGCCGGCGTGCGGGTTGATGGCACAGACGCCGATCTTGGGGTTGGCGATCCCGGCGCGCTGCATGGCGCTGTGGCCGCGGCGCACGGTCCGCTCCACCAGGCCCGGCTCGATCTTGTTGATCGCGTCAATGAGGCCGATGTGGGTGGTGACGTGAATGACCTTGACCTTGGGCGTGGAGAGCATCATGGACACTTCCTCGATGCCCATGAAGTGCGCCAGCAGTTCGGTGTGTCCGGGGTAGATGTGCCCGGCCTTGTGCAGCGCCGCCTTGTTCAGGGGAGCCGTGCAGATGCCCTGGACCTGGCCGCTCATGCCGAGCTCGCAGGCGATCCGGATGTAGTGGTAGGCCGCGTTGCCGGCCTCGGCGGACTCTTGGCCCCAGGGCAGGTCGGCGGACAGCAGCTTCGGGTCGATGACGTTGATCCGTCCGGCCTCGAAAACGGCGTCACCCACGGTCTCCACCTCCACGATGTTGGCCTCGACGCCCAGTGCCTTGGCGCCGAGCTGCAGGCGGTGGACGTCGCCGATGACCACCGGGCGGCAGTCACGGTACGCGTTGGCATCGAGAAGGGCACCCACGGTCACCTCGGGCCCGACGCCGGCGCCGTCGCCCATGGTCACGGCGATGAAGGGCCGGGTGTCCTGTTCGGTTGCGTTCACTGCTGATGTCATTGGAGCTCCAGGTGTGTGGGAGGGATGGGAAGTGCTGGTGGAAGACCGAAGGTCTTTGATGGCGGAGTGAAGCTGGATGAGGGCGTCGTCGTCACCGAAGCTGCCGGGCTTGGTGCCCACCAGCCGTCCGTCGTCGGAGATGCTGACCACGGCGCCGTGCTGTACGGATGCCAGCGGGGCCAGGGACCGGATCCCGAGGGCGTCGAGTACCTCCCGCGCGGTTTCGCCCCCGGTGAGGATCAGGTCAGCGGATGCGGCGGGACCGGCTGCCGCACTGGCAGCCAGTTGTGCCAGGTTCCGCACGATCCTGCCGGACTCCTGAGGATTGACGACGGCGGCGCTGACGGTCAGGGCTGTGGGCTCACCGGCCGCCAGGAGCCGCCGGGCTTCCGCGAGCCGCGGGCGGAAATTTTCGGGACGCTGCAGTTCGCCGGGGGCGATGCCCAGGGTGGTAAAGCCGCCGGCTTCCAGTTTGCGCAGCTGCGCGGCGGCCTTGCCGGAGGCGGAGCCGACGGCGGCCAGGACCGGCGGCTGGGCGCCCGCCGCCGCTGCCGCCATGCTTGAGGTCCGATTCTGCGCGTTTCGCGCAGTTGGCTGGTGCAGCTTCGACGCCAGCAGCAGGGCCATGCCGCCGGTCCCGGCGAGCACGATGCGGCGCCCGCCGGCCCTGAACTTCAGGCCCAGCAACACGTCGGCGACCTGTTCCAGATCGGCGGATGTCTCGCCGTCGACGATGACGGTGGCGGCTGACGTTTCATGCAGTGCCGCGGCAAGGACGGCGCCAAGGCCTTCAGTCCGCACAGTGGACAGCTCCACGAGCCGCACCGCGGTGCCGCCCCTCACCAGTTGTGCGATCTCCGCGGGCGGGGCTGCCGCTTCTGCCCGCCACAGGTCCGTGCGGTCCAGTTGGACGCCGTCGGCAAAGGGCCGGCCGCCAACGACGGTCCGGTTCAGCTGGGGGAGTGCGCCCGCAACAACTACATGGTGGCCCAGCGCCGAGAGTGCCGTGAGTTCGGGGCCGATATTGCCCCGCCACAGCGAATCGATCTTCTTGAACAGAACATCCGCACCCGCTGCGGCAGGGCCGCCGAAAACGGCAGCGGAAGCAACGGCGGCAGCCACCGGAGCCATGGCGCGCGAGTGGGTGTCGACCACCACGACTTCTTCGCCGTTGCCCGTACCTTCCTGGGGGGCGGACAGGAGGAGGCGCGTGTCCAGCCCCTGGGCTGCAAAGCATTGCCCCACTTCCGCTGCGCCGGAAAAGTCATCGGCCTGGATCAGGACGGCAGTCACGTTGTCCTCCTTTCTTGTCTGGAAGGTTCTCTTCCGGATCGGTAGCACCATGATGACATGACTGCGCGAATTGCGCTAGAGCGGTTGCGCATTTCGCGCAGAGATGGCAGAGTGATGCATGTAACACGGCGCAGGCCAACCGGCCGCCAGCCGTCCCATTCAACCGAGAGGTCAACGATGACCGTTCTTCCTCAAGGAAGTGAGATCTCACGGCGCCGCCTCCTGCAGTTTGGCGCAGCCGCCGGGTTTCTCCTGGGCACAGGCTCCCTGGCCGGGTGTGCCGGCCCCACGGGCCTGCCGGGACCCAGCACCCTGACGCTGGCCCTCAACAGGTCCCTCGTCAGTCTGGACAACAAGCTGAACCAGTTCGACGCCGCCGTCACCGTCCAGCGCGCCGTACGCCAGGGGCTGACGGCCATCGGCCCCGAAACCAAGCCGATCCTGGTCCTGGCGGACCGCTTTGAGATGACTTCCCCCACGGTCTGGACCGTGCGGCTGCGCGAAGGTGTCAAGTATTCGGACGGCACGCCCCTGCAGATCGAGGACGTCGCCACGGCCCTAAAGATGTACCAGCAGGTGCAGGGTTCCTTCGTGGCCGGGTTCTTCCCCGAATTCCCCACCGTTGTCCCCGTGGATGACCGGACGTTCCGGATGGAATCCAAGAACCCCATCCCCATCCTCGACTCGCTCATGAGCATGATCCTGATCAGCCCGGCAGCCAAGAACAAGCCGGAGGAACTGCAGGAAGGTGTGGGCACCGGCCCGTACGTCGTGACCAGGTTCAACCGCGGCGCAGGGACCTACAGCCTCAAGCGCAACGAGAACTACTGGGGCCCCGCCCCCAAGGTGGACAACGTCGAGGTCCGGTTCCTGCCGGAAGAATCCAGCCGTGTCATTGCGCTGCGCAGCGGCGAGGTGGACGTCATTGACTCGATCACGCCCGACTCGCGCGAACAGCTCGCCGGACTTCCCGGCGTCGTCCTGGCCGAGGCGTCAAGCCTCCGCCTGAACCAGATCTTCTACAACTTCCGCAAGCCGAACAGCCACCCGCTGTCCGACGTCCGGGTCCGCCAGGCGCTCAGCTGGGCGGTCGACGGGGAGTCGTTGGTCAAGGATGTCCTCGTCGATTCGGTCAGCGAGGCCGAAGGCGTGGTCCCGTCCAGCCTCACCGGCTTCGCCAAGACCGGCAACTACACCTTTGACCCGGACAAGGCCAAGGCCACACTGAAGAGCCTCGGCGTCACCGACCTTAACCTCAAGATCATCTGGGAAACCGGCGAGTTCGCGTCCGACACCTCCGTGATGGAGGCGCTCGTGGAGATGTTCGGCAACATCGGTGTAAAGACCCAGCTGCAGCAGTTCGAGCCCGGCGGCAACATCCTGGCCTGGCGCCAGGGCAAGCAGGGCGACTGGGACCTGCTGGGCAACGGCTTCAGCAGCCCCACCGGCCTGGCCATCACCATGATGCAGGGCATGTACGCCGGAACCGCCGAAAAGGAAAAGACCCGCGACACCTACCAGGGCTACGTGGTGCCGGATGTGCAGGCCAAGATCCAGGCCGCCTCCTCCGAGGTGGATCCGGTCCGCCGCCAGCAGCTGCTCGCCACGGCGCAGAAGGCCATCTGGGACACCTGGCCGTGTGCCTGGGCCTTCGTGCCGAAGTCGGTGCTGGCCCACCAGAAGCGCGTGGCAGGCCTGGCTCTTGCGCCCACCAACTCCTACCCCCTTGTTGACGTCCGGCTGGAGGCCTGAGCCATGACCAAGTACATCCTCAAGCGGCTCGGCCAGGGCCTGCTGACCGTGTTCCTGACGGTCTCCACGGTCTTCATCCTGATCCGCCTGGCCCCCGGTGATCCGGCCGTATCCTACGCCGGCCCGCTCGCCACCACCGAGCAGCTGGCCAAGGTCCGTGAACAGTTCGGCCTGGACCGCCCCGTGCTGGAGCAGTACTGGATCTTCCTGCAGCAGCTGTTCACCGGCAACCTCGGCACGTCCTACTCCTTCCAGGCGCCGGCCATGCAGGTCGTGGCGGAACGGATGCCGTACACGCTGACCCTCGCCACCGCCTCCATCCTCCTCACCGCTGTGATCGCCATTCCGCTGGGCGTGTGGATGGCCCGCCGCCCGGACACCAACCGGGAACTCGGCGTCAACGTCCTTACCATTGCCGGGCAGTCCATGCCGGACTTCTGGACCGGCATCATGCTCCTCACCGGCTTCGCCGTCCTGATCCCGCTGTTCCCGGCCTCCGGCTTCGCCACCTGGGGCGGCCTCGTCCTTCCCACCGTCACCATCGCCATCCTGCAGATCGCGCTGATCTCCCGGATGGTGCGGCGCGAAATGACCGCGAACTTCGCCGCACCGTACCTGACCGTGGCACGGTCCAGGGGAGTGGGCAGCCCGGCGCTGACCTGGCGCTACGCCATGGGCAACTCCGCCATCCCGGTCTTCACCGCCCTGGGCACGCGCTTCGCGGCCATGCTCAACGGCGTGGTGGTGGTGGAAGTGGTGTTCGCCTGGCCGGGCGTCGGCTCTTTGATCGTCCGTGCACTGGAAACCCGCGACTACCCCCTCATCCAGGCAACCGTCCTGCTGACGGCGCTGCTGGCGGTAGCCGTGCAGCTGGTCATCGACCTCGCCTACCCGCTTCTTGATCCCCGCGTTCGTCTTGGAAAGGCGGCAGCAGCATGAGCCTCAGCGACACCTCAACACGCACCCCGTCCCCGAGCGCCGTCACCAAGGAACTGGTTGCGAAGGCCGGAGCCACCCGCCGCCGCAACGCGGCCAAGTGGAAACTGCGCATCGGCGCTGTCTGCACGCTGATCGTGATCATTCCCATCCTGCTGGCCCAGGTGCTGCCCCTGCCCGACGCCAACCACCAGGACCTCTCGGCCCGCCGGCTCGCCCCGCTGGTGGACGGCCACCTCTTCGGCACCGACCAGCTGGGCCGTGACCTGCTCTCCCGCGTCCTGCACGGCGGCCAGGTGTCCCTGACCATCGGCATCCTGGCCGTGGTGGTCTCCGGTGCCATCGGCATCATCCTCGGTGCGGCCGCCGGCTACTTCGGCGGCTGGGTGGACACGGTGGTCTCCCGCCTCCTCGAAGCCCAGATGTCCCTGCCGCTCCTCATGATGCTGCTCCTGGTGGTGGCGCTCTTCGGCCCGTCCATCCCGGTGATCACCTTCGTCATCGCCATCGCCCAATGGCCGGAAGTGGCCAGGCTGACCAGATCCATGGTGCTGGTGGAACGCGAAAAACCCTATGTTTCAGCGGCGCGGATCCTGGGCCTGCACCGCATCCAGATCCTGATCCAGCACATCATCCCGAACGTCATTAAGCAGGCAACCCTCGTGGTGCTGCTGCTCCTGGCCCAGGCCGTCCTGCTCGAGAGCGCCCTCAGCTTCCTCGGCGCCGGTCCGCAGCGGCCGTTCGCCACCTGGGGACGCATCATCTCCGACGGCCAGGACTACATCACCACCTCCTGGTGGATGGTCACCCTGCCCGGCCTGGTGATCGTGCTGATGGTGGTGGGCGTGAATCTGCTGGGCGACGGCCTCCGCGACCGTCCCCGCCGCAAGAAGAAGGGTGCCTGACATGAACGCACAACCTGCCACTGCAGCCGGGGCCGGCTCCGCCCATAAGGAGCAGGCCCTCCTCGAGGTCCGCGACTTCCAGGTGGAGCTGATCACCGACGCCGGAATCATCCGGGCCGTTGATTCGGTGAACTTCAGCATCCACCGCGGCGAAACGGTCACCATCATCGGTGAGTCCGGTTCCGGCAAATCGACGACGGCGATGGGCATCCTCCGCCTGCTCCCGGATGATCTGGCCGTGCTTTCCGGCACCGTGCTGATCGACGGCGTGGACGTGGTGGCCGAGCCCAAGGCCATCGACAAGGTCCGTGGCCGGACGCTCGCGCTCATCCCGCAGGACCCGATGACGGCCCTGAGCCCGGTGCATTCGATCGGCAGCCAGCTGTCGGAGGCCATCCGGATCGCCGGCGCCGCCTCCAAGGACAAGGACGCCGTCCGGGCCCGCGCCATCCGGCTGCTGGAACAGGTGCACATCCCGACGCCGGACGTGCAGCTGAAGAAGTACCCGCACCAGCTCTCGGGCGGCATGCTCCAGCGCGTGCTGATCGCCATAGCGCTGGCCAGCGAACCCCAGCTCCTGGTGGCCGACGAACCCACCTCCGCGCTGGACGTCACGGTGCAGGCCGGCATCCTGGACCTGCTCCTGGAGCTTCAGGAGCAGCGCGGCATCGGCATCCTGATGATCACCCACGACCTCGGCGTGGCACGGCTCATCTCGGACCGCATCCACGTGATGAAGGACGGCTCCTTCGTGGAGTCCGGCGAGGTCCAGCAGATCGTGGAGCACCCGGCCACGGAGTACACCCGAAGCCTGCTGGCCGCAGTCCCGGTCCTGGGGCCGTGGGACGAAACCCCGGACGGCACCCCTTCCCAGTCCCCAGCCGCATCCCAGTCCCCAGCAGCATTGACCAGCACCGGAGGCCAGCATGACTAAGCCGTTCCTCTCCGTCGAGAACCTCGTGGTGGATTACCACGTGCCGGGCGGAACGTTCCGTGCCGTGGATGACGTCTCCTTCTCGGTGGACAAAGGCAAGACGATCGCCGTCGTGGGTGAATCCGGCTGCGGAAAGTCCACGGTGGCCAAGGCACTGATGCGGCTGGTGACACCTGCCGGCGGCCGGATTGAGCTGGACGGCACCGACCTGGCGGCGCTCAGCGAAGCCAAACTGCGGCCGCTGCGCTCGAAGTTCCAGATGGTTTTCCAGGATCCCTACGGCTCCCTCGATCCGCACCTCACCGCGCAGGAGATCGTGGCCGAACCGCTGAAGCTGCAGGGCGTCCGGTCCAAGGCCGAGCGGCACAAGGAAGCGGCGAAGCTGATTGACCAGGTGGGCCTGCCGGCCAGGTCCCTGGACCGCCACCCGGCCGAATTCTCCGGCGGCCAGCGGCAGCGCATCGGCATTGCCCGGGCGCTCGCCTCCAAGCCGCAACTGCTGGTCTGCGACGAGGCCACGAGCGCACTCGATGTGTCCGTCCAGGCCCAGGTGCTCCGGCTGCTGAAGTCCATCCAGGACGAAACGGGCATCACCTACGTGTTCATCTCGCACAACCTTGGTGTGGTGCAGGAGATCAGCGATAGCGTCATGGTCATGCAGCGCGGCAGGCTGGTGGAGTCCGGCAGCACCGCATCCGTGCTGACCGCGCCGAAGGAGGACTACACCCGCAAGCTCCGCCGCGCCGCGCTGGACCCGTCCACCATGCGCGGCCTGAAACCGCGCCACGTCGTCCGGTCGCTGGCGCTGAAAGGCGCCTGAGCCCGCAGCCCGGAACCTGTCCACGAAAACCTGAACCCGACCCACACTGCAACCACGGAGAATCACGCATGAGCAAGCAGCCAGAAGGCACCCCGGTGGAAGGACTCAAGCTTCCCATTTCGCGCCTGGTCCTGGGCACCATGACGTTCGGCGACACCGCCGACGAAGCAACCGCCGGGCGCATGGTGGACGAGGCGCTGGACGCCGGCATCACCACCATCGACACCGCCAACGCCTACGTGGGCGGTGTGACGGAGGAAATGCTCGCCCGTCTTCTCAAGGGCCGCCGCGACGAGGTCATCCTTGCCTCCAAGGTCGGCATGCCGCATGCAGACCACGGCCAGCACTCACCGCTCTCCCCGCAAGGGCTGCGCAACAGCGTGGAGGGGAGCCTGCGCCGGCTCGGCGTGGACAGCATCGACCTTTTTTACCTGCACCAGCCGGACCGGGCCACCCCGCTGCAGGACACCCTGCGCACCGTGGCCGAGCTCGCGGATGAAGGGAAGATCGGAGCGCTGGGTGTCTCCAACTTCGCGGCCTGGCAGATCGCCGACGTGATCCATGTGGCCCGTGAAGTCGGCGCACCCCGGCCGGTGGTGGCGCAGCAGCTCTACAACCTGGTGGCCCGGCGGGTCGAAGAGGAGTACCTCGAATTCGCCGCCACCCACAACGTCCACACCATGGTCTACAACCCGCTGGGCGGCGGCCTGCTCACCGGCAAGCACAGCTTCGAGGACACGCCCTCCGAGGGCCGCTTCGGTGACTCCAAGCTGGCTGCCATGTACACCCAGCGCTACTGGGACAAGCAGCTGTTTGACGCCGTCTCCGCCCTTGCCGGCATCGCGGAGCAGGCAGGCATCACCCTCGCCGAGCTCTCGCTGCGCTGGCTCGCCTACCGGAAGGGCGTCGGCTCGATGCTGCTGGGCGGCTCCAAGGTGGAGCAGCTGAGTGCCAACATCGCGGCGGTGGCCAAGGGACCGCTGCCCGAGGACGCCGCCGCCGCCTGCGACGCCGTCGGCTCCGGTCTCCGCGGCCCCATGCCCGCCTACAACCGCTGAATCCCCGGACAACGCCAAGACCACCCACGAACTGAAGGTAGAAGATACAGATGACATCGGACCTGGCCATTGAATTCGCCCGCAAGATCCGCGCCCGGGAGCAGGCCGTTGGCTACTGGGCGGTGCTGGATGCGCCCGTGGCAACGGAACGCATCGGCCGGCTCGGCTATGACTATGTGGCCCTGGACGCCCAGCACGGCCTGCTCGGGTACTCGGGCGTGCTGAACGGCCTGATGGCCATCGACGCCGGGCACACCGCCGTCGGCATGGTCCGGGTGGAGGCAAACGACTTCACCGCGATCGGCAAGGCGCTCGACGCCGGAGCCGTCGGTGTCATCGTCCCGCTGGTCAACAACGCCGCGGACGCCGCGGCTGCAGTGGCCGCCGCCAAGTACCCGCCGCTGGGCGGACGGTCCTACGGACCCATGCGCTCGGCCCTGCGGATCGGCCCCGTGCCGGGCGACTCCAACGCGGCCACCATGGTTTTCGCGATGATCGAGACGCCCGAGGGGCTGGCCAACGTCAAGGAGATCTGCGCGACGCCCGGCCTGGACGGCATCTACGTCGGCCCGTCGGACCTGGCCATCGCCGTCGGCGGTGCCTTTCCCGGCGATCCCGCCATCGAGGCCGAGTTCAACGCGGCGCTGGAGACCATCGCGGATGCGGCTGCCTCCGCCGGCATCGCGGCCGGCATCCACACGGCCGCCGGGGAGATCGCGGCCCAGCGGCTGTGCCAAGGCTACACCTTCACCACCGTCGCCTCTGACCTGACCCACCTCGAGCTGGCCGCCAAGGCGCACCTGGCCGCGGCCCGCGCCGATGCCGGCACCAAGGAGGGCTGAGGCCATGCAGACCACCAACACCGGGTACAGCAGCATCACCCCCGACGGCGCCGTAAAGCGCGCGGACGGGGCCGACTTCGCCTACCTCCCGGCGCCCACAGTGCAAAGCCACGCCGCAAACCTCCTGACCCTGCCCGACGGCCGCCTCGGCTGCGTGTGGTTCGGCGGCACCCAGGAAGGCGTGCCGGACATCTCCATCTGGTTCTCCACCCTGGAACCGGGCAGCAGCCAGTGGTCACCGGCGCAGCAGCTCTCGGACGACTCCACCCGCTCCGAGCAGAACCCGATCCTGTTCACGGCACCGGACTCCCTCTGGCTCCTGTACACCGCACAGAAGGCGGGCAACCAGGACACAGCCGAGGTCCGCCGTCGTACTTCCACGGACAGCGGCCGGACGTGGGGTCCGGTGGAAACGCTGTTCCCGGCCAACGAAACAGGCGGCGTGTTTGTCCGGCAGCTGCCGGTGCAGCTGCCGTCCGGCCGCCTGATCATCCCGATCTTCCGCTGCATCACCACGCCGGGGGAGAAGTGGGTGGGCAACAGCGACGACAGCGCCGTCATGATTTCCGACGACGGCGGGGCCAGCTGGAGCGAGAGCATCCTGCCCGGCAGCCTGGGCTGCGTCCACATGAACATCCAGCCGGTGGCCGACGGCTCGCTGCTGGCACTGTTCCGCAGCCGCTGGGCAGACTCCATCTATGAATCCCGTTCCACCGACGACGGCACCACCTGGAGCGAGCCCGTCCCCACCGAGCTGCCCAACAACAACTCGTCCATCCAGTTCACGGCGCTCGCCGACGGCCGCCTGGCCCTGGTCTACAACCACAGCCGGGCGGAAGCCAACACCGAACGCCGGCTCTCGCTCTACGACGAGATCGACGACGACGGCCTGGCCGCCGAACAGGGCCAGCTCACGGAACCCTCTGCCAGCGCCGCAGCGGACGACGGCGGACGGCGCGCCTTCTGGGGGACGCCCCGCTCGCCCATGACGCTGGCCATCTCCGAGGATTCGGGCCGCAGTTGGCCCATCCGGCGCAACCTCGACGTGGGGGACGGCTACTGCCTCTCCAACAACTCCCGCGACGGCCTGAACCGGGAGTACTCCTACCCGTCCATCCACCAGGGCCCGGACGGTGCACTGAACATCGCGTACACCTACTTCCGGCAGGCCATCAAGTACGTCCGCGTGGATCCGCAGTGGGCGTATGAGGGCAGCACCACTCCCGGTGGCGCAGGTGAAGGGGACGGCGCTGAAGGGAATGGCGCGCAGTGACCGGAACCCGCCACGCGGTTGTCACCGGGTGCAGCTCCGGAATCGGCAAGGCGATCGCTGAACGGCTGCTGGCCGACGGCTGGACCGTCACGGGGCTGAGCCGGAGCGAGGCCTCGCTGGGGCCTGGCTTCCGGTGGCTGCAGGCGGACCTGTCCGACCCGGCGTCGCTGGCGGAAACGGCCGCGGGCATTGAACCGGCCGACGCGCTGGTCCACGCTGCCGGCTACCAGCGCACCGCGCCGCTGGGCGAGCTGGACCCGGAGGCACTCGCCGGAATGTTTGCCGTCCACGTGGGGGCCGCCAGTGCGCTGGCCAACGAGGTGGTGCCGCGGATGCCCGACGGCGGCCGGGTGCTGCTGATCGGCAGCCGGACCTCCACGGGCGCGGCGGGCAAGAGCCAGTATGCCGCCACGAAGGCGGCGCTGATGGGCATGGGCAGGACCTGGGCACAGGAGCTCGCACCGCGCGGCATCACGGTCAACGTGCTGTCGCCTGGGCCCACGGATACCCCGATGCTGGCCGACCCGGGGCGGGCGGCCACCCCGCCGAGGCTGCCTGCCCTCGGCAGGCTGGTGGACCCCGAGGACGTTGCCGCGCTCGCCGGTTTCCTGCTGGGGCCGCACGGAAAATCCATCACGGGACAGAACTACGTGATCTGCGGCGGCGCCTCGCTGTAAGACGCCCCGCTTTAAGACGCCCCGCCACCGGACCCCTACGATGGTGACAGCAAAGGAGAGCCACAGATGACCACCGCCAAAGCCAGGCGCGAAGAGATCTACCACCTCGCCGTCACCACAGGGCTGGCGTCCGTGGAGGAGCTGTCGCGGCATTTCCGCGTCACTGCCTCCACCATCCGGCGGGATCTCGCCCACCTCAACGAAGAGGGGAAGCTGGCCCGGACCTACGGCGGGGCTGTGGCGCTTGGTGCGCACCCGGAGTCGTCCCTGCGGCAGCGGACCGGCGAGGCATTTGAGCAGAAGCACGCGATCGCAGCCTGGGCCGCTGCCGAGGTGAAGGACGGCGAGAACATCCTGCTCGACGGCGGCTCCACCGTCGGTGCCCTGGCACACGCACTGCGCGCCCGGGAGAACCTCTCGGTCACCACCCCCGGCATCAATACGCTGCAGGAGCTGGCGGAGTCGCCGGGGATCCAGGTGGACTGCCTCGGCGGACGGCTCCGGGGCGTCAGCCAGACGTTCGTGGGTCCGCTGGCGGAGGCAGCCCTGGAACGCATGAGCTTCGACCGTGTCTTCCTGGGCGCCGACGCCGTCACTGCCGATGACGGTCTGTGCGAGGCGGACCATGCGCAGACCAGGCTCAAGGAACTCATGGCCCGGCGCGGCGAAACGGTCTATGTCCTGGCCGACTCGAGCAAGCTGGGCAAGCGGCCGTTCCATGCCTGGGCGAAACTCGCCCTGCCTTGGACACTCGTCACGGACACCGGCGCAGACCCCGCCCAGGTGACGCTGTTCAGGGATGCCGGTGTCCGGATGCAGCTGGTGCAGGCAGGGCAGTCCGAAAACGGGCTTTTGGCGTCTAGCATTGTGGAATGACTGAAGCGAACGAAGATTCGGCTGTTCTGCAGCTGCAGGACATCCTGATCGGCGCGGAAAGCGTTGACATCTTCCTCGATGGGCTCGCCGGCTTCTCCGCAGCCACGCTCACAGGCCTGGCAGGCGTCGGCATTGAATGTGCCGTGACATTGAAGCGGCACCGGCACACGGCCACAGTCGCCGGCAGCAGCCCCCGCGCCGTGGAACTGGACCACATCGAGCAGCGTGTCGGCGACGGCCCCTGCATCCGGGCACTGTTGACTATGGCCCCGGAACTGCTCAACGACGTCAATACAGACGACCGGTGGCCGGAGTACCAGAAGCGGCTCGCCGGGCACGGCGTGTACTCCACCCTGGGCGTCCCTTTAGACATCGGGGAGGGGGCCAGCGCGGCGCTGAACTTTTTCGCACCGGCGCCCGGCATTTTCACGCCGGAACTTTTCGACAGGGCAGTCGAGTTTGGCGAGCTGGCCAGCCGCACCCTGCACCTGTCGGTCCGTCTCGGCGCCGCCCAGACCCGGGCGCAGAACCTTGAGGCCGCCATGCAAAGCCGGACCGCGATCGACGTCGCCTGCGGGGTGATCATGGCGCAGAACAGGTGCTCGCAGAAGGAAGCCATGGACATCCTGGCCAAGGTCTCCAGCAACCGGAACCAGAAGCTGCGCGACGTGGCCGGGGAACTCCTCAGCAGGCTGTCGGCCTCAGGCGTGGAGACGCACTTCGAGTAGGCCGGTGACCCCTACCTTAAGGATGCCGGTGCGGGTGCTACTTGGGCGGCCCGTTGCCGATCATCGACGCCGGCGGCTTGGGGAAAGCTTTGGCCGGGTACAGCTTGGCGACTTTCAGCATGTAGTTTGCCCACTGCGGCCCGGCGATCATGTACCCGTCTATGCGGTCGTAGTGCTTGCCGTTGACGGTGATGTTCCGGCCTGGCCGTTTCTGGCCGTTCAGGGCGTCGCCGAAGAAGGATGCCGTGGCGATGCCGCTGGTATAGCCCAGCACCCAGGTGGCGCCGTTGCTGTTGTTGGTGCCGGTCTTGGCCGCCACGGGGACCCGGCTTTGGACCTTGGGATTGATGTAGACGCCTGAACCCTTCTTCAGCACGTCCTGCAGCACGGAGTTCACGCCGCGGGCGATCTCCGGCTCCACTGCGGTCCGGCAGGACGGCTGCTGGCTGGCCAGTGTCTTTCCGGCGAAGTTGGTGACGCGCTGGATGGCAATCGGCGCGCAGTATTTGCCGTCCGCGGCAAAGGTGGCGAAGGCGGTGGCCAGGACGAGCGGCGAAACGGCGGTTCCGCCCAGCACATTGCCCAGCTGGTGCATGTTGATGTCAGTCCCGTCCAGCCCGCTGTGCAGGCCCAGGCTGTTCACCATTTTTTGGATGCCGCAGATGTCGAGCTGGGCCACCTCGGCGAAGGTGGCGGTGTTGATGGAGTTGTACAGGCCGTAGTTTGCCGGCATCTTGCGGTAGTAGCCCTCGGAGGCGTTCTGCAGATCGTCGGCGGCTTCAAGGCCGGCCGCGCGCTGCCTGCTGCTGTAGCCGCCCACCACCTTGGCGCACGAGTCCCGCCAGCGGAATCCCAGCGGGTACTCCCGGCGCGTGGCGTCCACCACCTCGGTGATCTTGCGCCCCTGGTGCAGCCACTCGGCGAACGTGAACGGCTTCATGGTGGACCCGGGCTGGAACCCGCCCGCGCCGTTGAGGTCGTTGCCGTTCGCATCCTTGGCGTCCACGTTGAAATTCAGCTGCGTATCGAACTTGCCCGCCTTCGGAAGGAACACCGTGTTCTGGGCCATCGACAGGATCTTGCCGGTGCCCGGCTGGACCGTCAGCAGCGAAGCCCCCCACTTGGCCGGGTTGGCTCCGGCGGTGGAGTCCACCTGGGACTGGGCCGCCGCCTGCAGCCGGCTGTCCAGCGTGGTGGTGATGGTCAGCCCGCCCCGGAACAGCTTCTGCTCCCGGGCTTCCGTGTCTGCCCCATAGGCCCGGTTGTTGAGGATCAGGTGGGACACGTAGTCGCAGAAATACGGGGCGATGGTCGCGGCGGCACAGCCCTGCCGGGAAACCCGGAGCTTGAGTCCAACGCCGGTGGCGGCTGCGGTGTCATGCTGCTTTTTGGTGATCATGCGTTGCTGCAGCATGGCGTCCAGCACCAGGTTGCGCCGTTTGAGTGAGTTCTCCGGGTTGGTGACGGGGTCGTACAGGCTGGGGCTGTTGACCAGCCCGGCCAGCAGTGCGGCCTGGGGGAGGTTGAGCTTGCTCGCCGGAACGCTGTAGAAGTGCTGCGCCGCCGCCTCGATGCCGTAGGCGCTGCGGTTGAAGAAGACGATGTTCAGGTAGCCTTCGAGGATTTGGTCCTTGGTGAATTTCTTCTCGAGCTCAATGGCGAGCTTCATTTCCCGGACCTTGTCACCAATCGTCTTCTCCCCGCTGAGGACCACCTCATCCTCACGGCCGGAGGTGATTTTGGCTTCATTGGCAACGTTGGTGACGTACTGCTGGGTCAGTGTGGACGCACCTTGCCGGTCACCGCCGGAAACGTTGGTCACCAGCGCCCGCAGGACACCCACAGGGTCAACGCCGCTGTGTTCGTAGAACCGGCTGTCCTCGATCGCGATCACGGCGTCCTTGATGTACGGCGACATCTTGTTCAGCGGGACCCGGACCCGGTTTTCCTCATAGAAGGAGGCAATCAGTTTCCCGTCCGACGTCAGGATCCTTGTGGTCTGGGCGGGCGGCCGCACCGCAAAATCGGACGGGAGGCCCTTATAAAAGTTGACCGAGCCGCTGACGGCGGCGCCGGCGGCCGCAATCTGGGGAAGGAAGTAGGCTGCAATCAGGGCGCCGATGACGCAACTGATCGCCACGAACCCCAGCATCCTCGCCAGGGCCGAGTGGGATCGCGATGCCAAGCCTTTGCGTACCATGCGGTTCACACCCCAAAAAAGCGTGCCTCCAGAATACGCTTCACGTCGCGGCCCGGCCAGAGCGTCCGGCAGGGCGGCCCGGCAGGGCCGGCCCGGCCAGAGCGTCCGGCACCTGAAGGAAGACTCAGGGCAGGTCGATGTTTGTGAGCTCGGACCGCGCTCCGTTTGGTTCTTCGACAAGGACCAGCGAACCCACCTCGGGGCAGTAGTACTTGTGTTCCCGCGAGTTGGACTCCAGCGGGGTCCAGTCGTCCACCTTCACGCAGTCCCTGTAGGTGCGCATCTTCGTCGTGACGGTCAGGCCGGTGGCGATGGTGTCCCGCATGTCCTCGGCATGGCCCAGGTAATATTCCTGCCGGTATGTGTCGCCCACACGCTGTTCGGCCTTCATCCAGATGCCGGCCTTCGCCCCGTCCCGCCCGTGAAGGAAGCTGCCGGAATGATCCTGCAGTTGCCCGTCCTTGAAGTTGTTCACGTCCTCGCCGAAGTACCAGACGTCGCCGTTCCTGTGCTGCGCCAGGTAGTCTCTGGTCTCCTCGACCAGCTGCCCGTTCTTGAATTCCTTGTCCAGATAGATGACGGTCTCGACGCCCTCGATCTTCCGCGTCTCGGCGAGGATCTCTATCTCGATCCTGTTGTCGCCGGCCCCGTAGGTCAGCTTCTTGCCGACCGGAAGGGCGAAGTACTTGTTCGTTATCTTCGTGGTGAAGTCCGCCGGCTGGATCTGCGGATTGTAGTCAGCAGCCCTGCTCCGCGAATTGTTGAAAAAGAATGCCGCCCCGCCAGCGACCAGCAACAGGATGGTGATCCCCAAAATGATGGTTCTTGCCTTCATGGCCGTCCCACTCCTCATTGAGTAGAAACCTGTTGAGTAGAAACCCTTTTATTGGCCGGAGCTCCTGTTGCTTGCCCGGCCAATAAAAAAGGTAGTCCTGTCGGGCCGCGGGGGACAGGGGCAGCTTCAACATCCGCTAGCTGCGGACGGCGTCCACCACCCGTTCGCCGTTGAAGTATTCGAGCTGCCAGCCGTCAACGGCGTGGTGGTGGGCAAGATTAAGCACGGCATTGTCGATGCTCTGCAGCGTGCTGCCGGTGGCCCGGCTCAGCGTCAGGCGCAGGAGCGTGCCGTGCGCCACGACCAACACCCGGCGCCCGGGAAACTCCTCGGCCAGTGCCTCCAGGGCGGCCAGTCCGCGGGAGCCCGCTTCGTCGTCGCTCTCCGCACCGCGGAAACCGCCGGGGATACGCAGCGCCTCCAGTTCCGGTCCTGCCTGCAGCCCTTCCGCGTCTCCGAAGCTGCGTTCGGTGAGTTCCGGGACGTGCCGTGCCACCGTAAGCCCCAAGCCTGCTGCGATCAGTTCCGCGGTTTCCGCTGCGCGGCTCAGCGGCGAGGAGACCACCGTGTCCCATTCCTGCCCGGACAGCGCGGCGACGGCTGCACGCGCCTGCCCGCGGCCGACGTCATTCAGCGGAATATCGCTGGATCCCTGCAGCCGGCGCTGCGCGTTCCAGTCCGTCTGGCCGTGGCGGATGAGGGCAAAAGTCGTGAGGGTCATGCCTTCCATTGTGAAGCATCCCGTGCCGAAGGAGTTTTTGTACAGATAATGGCCGCAAAACGGGTGCGAACGCCCATTATCTGTACAAAAACTCTCACCCGAAGAGGACCGCGGCTTCGTCGTAGCGCTTCTGCGGAACCGTCTTGAGCTTGCCGAGGGCCTCCTGGAAGCCGACGTGTTCAATGTCCGTTCCCTTTTGGGCCACCATGGTGCCCCAGCGGCCCTCCACCACCAGGTGGACGGCTGCCATGCCGAGCCGGGTGGCCAGGACGCGGTCGAAGGCGGACGGGACGCCGCCGCGCTGGATGTGTCCCAGGATCGTGGCGCGGGTTTCGATGCCGGTCCGGGCTTCGATTTCCGGGGCGAGCTGGTCGGCGATGCCGCCGAGCCGGGGACGTCCGAAGGTGTCCAGGCCGCGCTCGGAGTGCGGGCTCTCCATGTGCTCCGGGACGAAGCCCTCGGCCACCACCACCAGCGGGGCACGGCCACGGTCGTGGGCCTCCGTCACCCATTTGGTGATCTGCTCGATGCTGACTTTCTGCTCCGGGATGAGGATGGCGTGGGCGCCTGCGGCCATGCCGGCGTGCAGGGCGATCCAGCCGACGTGCCGGCCCATGACCTCGGCGATCATGCACCGGTGGTGGGACTCGCCGGTGGTGCGGAGCCGGTCGATGGCCTCGGTGGCGATCTGCACCGCGGTGTCGAAGCCGAAGGTGTAGTCGGTGGCATCGAGGTCGTTGTCCACGGTCTTGGGGACGCCCACGATTTTCAGGCCGGCGTCGGTGAGCTGTTGGGCGGCCGCGAGGGTTCCTTCACCGCCGATGGCGATGATGGCGTCGATGCCCAGCCGGTCCATATGGGCTTTGATGACGTCCGGGCCGCCGCCGTTCTCGAACGGGTTGGTGCGTGAGGTGCCCAGGATCGTGCCGCCCTGCTTGGCGATGCCACGGACCATGGTCCGGGGGAGGTCGATGACGTCGCCCTCCACCACTCCGCGCCAGCCGTCACGGAACCCCACGAATTCGTGGCCGTGGATGGCGATGCCTTTGAGGACGGCACCGCGGATGACCGCATTCAGCCCGGGGCAGTCGCCACCGCTGGTGAGGATTCCAATTTTCATGTCGCGGCTCAGATCGTGGGAGCGGCGGATTCCATGGCGGCAAGAACCGACATGGCCTCCTCAACGACATCCGCCGCGGGGAATGACGGCCGGTTCACGCCGGCCATTTCCTCCATGACGCGGACCACCTGGCAGCTGTAGCCGAATTCGTTGTCGTACCAGACGTAGAGCACCAGGTTCTTGTTGTTGGAGATGGTGGCGAGCCCGTCCACAATGCCTGCGTGGCGGGAGCCGACGAAGTCGGTGGAGACCACCTCGGGGGAGTCGATGTAGTCGATCTGCTGGCGCAGGTCCGAGTGCAGCGCCATTTCCCGCAGGTAGTTATTGACCTCGTCCTTTGTGGTGCCGCGTTCCAGGTTCAGGTTCAGGATGGCCATGGACACGTCCGGGGTGGGGACCCGGATGGAGCTGCCAGTGAGCTTGCCCTGCAGTTCCGGCAGCGCCTTGGCCACGGCCTTGGCGGCGCCGGTCTCGGTGATCACCATGTTCAGGGCTGCGGAGCGTCCGCGGCGGTCGCCCTTGTGGAAGTTGTCGATCAGGTTCTGGTCATTGGTGAAGGAGTGGACCGTCTCCACGTGTCCGTGGACCACGCCGTACTTGTCGTTGAGCGCCTGCAGGACCGGGGTGATGGCGTTCGTGGTGCAGGACGCTGCCGTCACGATCTTGTCCGACTCGGTGATGTCGCGGTGGTTGATGCCGTGGACGATGTTCTTCAGCTCGCCCTTGCCCGGCGCGGTGAGCAGGACCTTGGCGACGCCCTTGCTCAGCAGGTGCTGGGACAGGCCGTCTGCATCCCGCCAGCGGCCGGTGTTGTCCACCACGAGGGCGTCCTTGATGCCGTAGGCGGTGTAGTCGATGGTGGCGGGGTTGTCCGAGTAGATGACCTGGATCCGGACGCCGTTGGCCGTGATCGTGTTGGCCTCGGTGTCCACCCGGATGGTTCCTTCGAAGGAGCCGTGGACGGAGTCGCGGCGCAGCAGGCTGGCGCGCTTGGTGAGGTCGTTGTCGGAGCCGCGCCGCACCACGATGGCGCGCAGGCGCAGGCCGTGGCCGCCGCCGGCCTGTTCAATCAGGAGGCGCGCCACCAGGCGGCCGATCCGGCCAAAGCCGTAGAGCACGACGTCGGTGCTGGCGCGGCCGCCCGCGCCACGCTTGCCCACAATCTCGGCCAGTTCGGCGCGGAGGAATTCCTCCAGCGTCCGGCCTCCGCCGTCGGACTTGAACTTCTGGTTCAGGCGGGCAATATCGATGGCAGCGGCACCCAGATCCAGCTGCGCCAACGTGTTCAGCAGCGGCGCCGTCTCCTCCAGCGGCAGCTCGTCCTTGCTGATCCGGCGCGCGAAGCGGTGGGCCTTCAGGATGCTCATGGTGGACTTGTTGACCAAAGTCCGGCCATGGATGCTGGTCACCACGTTGTTTTCACGGTACAGCTGGCCGATCACCGGAATCATAGCCTCGGCGAGGGCCTCCCGGCCCATCCACGCATCAAGGTAAGAATCTGAGGTATGTAGCATCGGACTGCCTTTCCAAAAGGGTGTGGTCTGGGTGAGCTCTAGCTCCTGAGATGGTCCAGAGAGGGGCTTGACTTCCATGGTCCCGTCATTCCCGGGCAGGGGAAACGCTAATTCGGGATGGTTTAAAACGACCCTTTTGGGTAGGTGGGCTTAGGCGGTCATGGTGGCGAACATGAGGGCCATGGTGGTGGCGCCGAGGGCTTCGAGGGCGTGTTCGGTGCGGGTGGAGTGTTTGCGGGTGT